>JAJYGL010000038.1 GCA_021790625.1 Pseudomonadota bacterium
GCGCTGGCGAGTTTGCGGTAAATTTCGCGCAGGGATTGGCTGAGGTGTTGTTCTTCAGCTTGTTGTTTTTGTTCTTTTGCGCGTTGTTTTGCGGTTTTCTTGCGTTGTGGCGATTGTTGTTCTTCTTCGGCCTGTGTGTCGAGTTGTTCGTTGATGTATTGAAACACGGATTCCGGGCTGTTCAGGTCAAGATCGTCATCCAATTCAATCCCCGTTTCCATTTCCAGCATGGTTTTTAGATGCGTCAATTTTTCTGCGGCGATTTCATCGTGACTAATATGACTGTATTTGTCGAACACGGTTCTCAGTTCGGCATCGTCGCATTCGTCCAAAAGCGCGCTAGTCAAGTCCAGTATCAAAGCCACGATTTGGCTGCGTTCAATTTTGCTGAAGCCTTTTTCTGCGTGGATCTGATTGAGGCGGTGGACGATTTTTATTTTAATTTCAAGCATTTCTTTAAGCATCGGATCGAGTTCGAGGCTGTATTTCTTTTGAAAAATCCCGTGCAAATTTTCCCAAGCAGCAAATTGTTCGCGTTGGGTTTTAATCTGCTTGATCAGTGTGTTGAAGGTAATTTCTTCTTTGCTCAACTTGACAGCCGTTTTTTGAATAACGATTTCGCTACTTTTGTCGTCAACAGGATAACCAAAAAGATCGGTGTTTTTGGGCATGGTAAGAAAAATATCGGCTGTGTTTTTAAACCGTCATTAAACCTGAAACGACGGTTTTTGGTCAAGTTCAAATTTTGCCAGTTTTTGTTAGCCTGAACATATCATGCGAACGGCACCGCACCAGCAAAAAGCGGAAAACGAAGTTGGATTGGTGTAAAATTCGACAGTGGCAGGGTGTTGCTTGTGTTTACAAAGTGTTGGCCTAGTAAGCCACAATCATGTCAAACACTGACAACAATTTCTGCTCTTTAATATGAAATATTCAGGCTAATTGCCGTTTCGTTTCATTAAGCGGATAATGGCTACTTGGTAACAATTCATTAACAGGCAATCAAAAATTGGATTTTTCTTTTTTTTCCCGCAAAAAAAAATCAGGCAACGAAATGGCTGCGCCGGTACTTGCAAAGCCAAAGGGTCGGGAACTGGCTATTGCGCAAATCGAACAAGAGCCGCTCGTTGAACAGTCTTTCGATCTGGAATCGCCGGACACCTTGATTGAAGTCACGGAAATCGCCGCCAATTTCCCACCGGGCGTGGAGGATGCCGCCATTCTGTACGCCAATGGACGCAGCAACGATGCCATTGACCTGTTACAAATGTTTTTGCTGCAAAAACCCGATGAAGATATTTTATGGTTGCTCTTGTTCGACCTGTACCAAATCAGCGGACAAAAAAACGCTTTTGAACAACTGGCGCTTGATTACGCCGTCAAACGCGAACAATCACCACCTGCCTGGCGTGAAAAACAAACGGCCACGTCATCCGGCAAGCCGGCAACGCCCACAACACTCCACTCAGCAACTACCGGCAACACTGGTCAATTGTTCAGTCTGAAGGGCGCCTTGGACGAACATCTGGACGAACGCATCCATCTGATGCTGGAATCGGCTCGCTCCGGTGCCATGCAACTGGATTTATCCGGCATCCAGAGCGCCTCGCCGCAGGGATGCCAATTGCTGCAGAAAGCATTGCAGGAATTGCAACACCGTCAGGTACAACTGCAACTGGCCAGTGGAGCCCTGATTGGCTTGCTGCAACATTACATCGAAAAAGAGGAAACCATTGCGCCGGAATACTGGCTGCTCTTGATGCAACTTTACCAAATGCAGGGCAAAATGACCGAATTCGAAGATGTCGCAATCGATTATGCCATGCAATTCGAAGTCTCTCCCCCGTCATGGGAAAAACCAAAACAACCTGCGCAACTGGTGGCTCCTCTGCTGGTAGAAGATGAACCCGCCGCCGATCCAGACACATTCACCCTGCATGGCGTCATCGGCAGCAAAAGTGTCTCTTTGCTGAACGGATTCAAAGAATTTGCGCTACAGCGCAACGACACTACGCTGGATATGTCCGACGTAGACCGCATCGAATTTTCCAGCGTCAGCATCCTGATGGACGCCCTGATGCAACTATCCGTCAAAGGCAAGCAGATTACCATCGTCCATGCCAACATGCTGGTGTATGTTTTGCTGGTGGTAATGGGCATCGACCAAATCGTCACCGTCGCGGGCAATCAAAACCAATCCCCACTCTTTAACCGCTAAGGAACAGCTGAACTATTCCCACATGGCCGAGACGGCGGCCTGATGGGATGAAATGCAAGGCGTGACTCGCAGTCAAGGGTTATTCTCCTTGACCAGCGGCTATTGAAAAGTTAGTTCTGGTGGTTTCTTCGACAAGTCAAACCACTATTGTGACCACTGCTCAAGTCGTTCTATCCAACCATGAAATAATGGGCATTCTTGGCGGATCGCATCGAGTCCAATTTCGAGTATTGCCAATGTTCCCATCAGCGGTTTTTCATAGCCAGGCACTAAATTCATAATTCGTTTAGATGGAGCCGTTTGGGGCGAATCGTTAATTTCCTCGGGGGTAGGATACTGATCGCGGATCGCCTGAAATTTAGGTGACAATTCAGGCTTGCCGATACCTTGACCAAACCGAGTGGCGTCACTAAATAATAGCCCTTCAAACTCGTGCATTATAACGTAGGGAATGAAACGATTTGGGTCAAAATCATCCCCCATCTCATTACAAACGTCAGCCAGTAGTGCATTTTCTACCGTAGCCGCCTTTTCAGCGAATACCAGTTGTGAGGCTTCCGCACGCCCTGGCCAAGCCCTTCCGCCAGTTTGTGGCAGAGCATAAAAATCCACCATTGTCGTAGAAAGACATTTAGAGTCCTCTTTTAGATGGTTCAAAATATCTTTACGCACTGCATTCCAGGCTCGAATACCGCCACGCCGATCACGCTGGCGGGCATTGCCGACTAACCGGGCGCTGACTTTCGTGTAACCAAACCCATATAGGTGAGATGCCAACACATCGTTTACGAAAGCCTCTTCGGTCTCGCCCTCAACATGAATCAGCAGCCTGGACATAGGTTCACTCGACTCCGGGGCGACCGCCCAGTTCATTTTTCTCCCACAATTGGCCTAAACTATAATCTTGTAGCCACATTTCCAGTTTTGCAGGGTCAAGCCGCGTCATCTGTGTGCCACCATCCACTCGATCTGCTACCAACACATCTTCCGGTTGAAAGTGGTCAAGCAGAAATGGAGATTGCGTGGATATGATCACCTGTATATTTACAGATGCCTGTTTAATCAGCGATGCTAGCAATGTGATTGCGTAAGGGTGCAATCCCAGTTCAGGTTCATCAACCAGAATTACAGATGGCTGATAACTTACGGGCTGAAGAAACAACGTCGCTAGCGCAATGAAGCGCAAAGTTCCGTCCGAGAGTGCAGACGCATCAAAATAAGCATCCGATCCTTTGTGCTTCCATTCCAGTCGAATTTTCTCCGGGTTCAGCTTTTGCGGTTCCAGTTGAAAATCATCGAAGAACGGAGCTACGCGCTGTACGGTACGGCGAATGAGGTTGTAAGCGTTGTCGTGCTTCTCGCGCAGGTAGTAAAGAAATGTAGCCAGATTTGAGCCATCTGGACGCAAATAGCGGTTGTCATTCACGTCTGCGGTCATCTTCATCGGCGAAGTAGCGCTAGTGTCGTGGAAGTGATAGAGCCGCCAGCGGTCAAGATGGTCGCGTACATAACTAGCTATTCTTGTGTATTTCTGCGCACTGATACCAGCTTCTTTACCAACTCTGGGTAGCCCCTCACCCATGGGGCCAGGGTATTTCGATTTGTTCCAGTAGTATGCCCATTCTGAAACTGGCACGAGTTCGTCCATATTCGTTGGATCAAGATTAATCTCGTATTGGTTCGTCTCATCCAAGAACGAAATGCGAATGTGAAGCTGCTTGGTCACTTTCGCGCCGAAGTGCAACACCTTGTCGGCACCACCAGCCTTGACTACATAGTCTTGCAAATGCCCTTCCCTAATGGCATGTAAAAAAGAAAACACGCCGATGAAGTTGGACTTCCCCGAGCCATTTGGACCGATAACCACATTGATAGCCCCGAGCTTCAACTTCTCGATGGAAGCTATGCTCTTGAAGCCTTTGACGCTGATGGAGTTAAGTGCTGACATGAATCTCTTTTCGTTGTCCTGTTTTGTTTAATTTGACCTTCCGGCTAATAATATCATGCCCCTCTTGGTCATGAGCGGCGCAACGCAGCAGTTCGCCCACCAAGCCCCGTCCCACCGAGCATATTTTGCTCGTTATCAACGAGGCGGTTCATGGAGGAATAGATCAGCGCTTCCCTAGCTTACCGCATCAACTCCCGCATGGCGGTTTTCAAACTGGCAAACAGTTTGGGGTGATGCTTCTCTTGCTCGGCAAGCAGCATCTTCATTTCCTGCCGCGCCGTTGGCTGTGCAAAACACGCTGGACAATTCTCTTCGATGACCGGCAAACCGGCCATCTTGGCAAAGCTTGCTGTTTGCCTTTCCCGCACATACACCAATGGCCGTATGACGCGAATATCCCCCACATCGTTGACATAATTGGCCTTCATGGTACGCAGTTTGCCGCCAAAAAACTGTGACATGAGCAAGGTTTCAGCCAGATCATCCAGATGTTGCGCCAACGCCAGCACATTATAGTGCTGTTCCCGCGCCACACGGTACAATATGCCGCGCCGCAACCGTGAGCAATAGGCACAAAAGGAATCTCCGCTCATGCTCGATTTGGCCGACTCAACTATCGGCTGCTGCTCCAGCCAGTAAGGCACATCAAGTCCTCGCACATACGGCTCCAGCACGCCCGGATTAAATCCTGGCGATTGTGGATCGACCGTACACACCCCCAATGCAAAACGCACTGGCGCGCGTTGTTGCAAATCCAGCAAAATATGCAATAGACTCAATGAGTCCTTGCCGCCGGACAAACCAAGCAAAATACGGTCGCCGTCGTGTATCATGTCAAAATCGCCCATGGCGCGCCCTACTGCGCTGCGCAGGGAATGGGGAGGAAAAACCCGCTCAACTGGCGATGACATGGGCACTTGTCTCATGAAACTGCATCTGATACAACCGGGCATACGCTCCCTGACGCGCCAACAACTCGGCATGGCGGCCCATTTCCACAATTTCACCATGTTGCATCACCGCAATACGGTCCGCATTTTCAATGGTAGACAACCGATGCGCAATGACCAGCGTGGTGCGCCCACGCATCAGGGTTTCCAGCGCCGCCTGCACATGACGTTCCGAAGCGTTGTCCAACGCCGAAGTGGCCTCATCCAGAATCAACACAGGCGCATCCTTGAGCAACGCCCGTGCAATGGCAATCCGCTGTCGTTCCCCCCCCGACAATTTGACGCCATTCTCTCCGACCGGTGTTTGTAAACCTTGCGGCATGGCCCGGATGAAATCCCAGGCATGCGCGGCTTCTGCCGCAAGGATGATATCGGCTTCGCTCGCGCCAGCCTGATTGCCATACGCAATATTGGCCGCGATAGTATCATTGAACAACACGACATCCTGCGACACCAGCGCAATATTACGCCGCAGGCTGTCCAACGTAAACGTGCCGATGTCATGCCCATCCAGCAAAATATGTCCGGCATTCGAATGATAAAAACGTGGTAACAAATTGACCAGACTGGTCTTGCCACTACCGGAAGCGCCCACCAGCGCCACGGTTTCTCCCGGCGCAATATCCAGTTGAATATGCAGCAATGCCGCCCGTGGTTTCTCTGGGTAATACAAGCTGACATCATCAAACACGATGTGACCGCGCGCACGACCCAACTGTCGCGTACCGGTGTCAATTTCCGTCGTACTGTCAATCAGTTCGAATACCACTTCAGCCGCCGCCAGTCCACGCTGCAATTGCTCATTGATGCCAGTCAGACGCTTGACCGGCCCAAAAATCATCAGCATGGCCACCATGTATGACACAAAACCACCGACAGTCAATGCTCCAGCCAACGCCTGCT
>JAJYGL010000144.1 GCA_021790625.1 Pseudomonadota bacterium
TAGCCAACGCTGCTGTCGTGGACAAAGAAGCCGTCGGCGGCTCATAACCCGGCAAAATGGTTGCCAGGCTCGATGCAGCGACGAACAGGAACACTGTACCCACAAACGGCAGGTAGCGCTCGGTGTCCGCAAGCCCCACCTCATGCATCTGCTCGTCCATGAATGACACCAGCCATTCCAGCAAACTTCGACCATGCGCGATTATCCTGCCATCCTGTGACAAAGGACGCGCCATGTTAAGGGTCAACAATCGTGACAGCACGGTCAGAACGACCATCAATCCCCACGTCGTTGCGATAGTGAGATTGATTTTCAGGCCATGCCATGCCCAGAGCACAGTCTGATCAGAACTCAGTTGCATGACAGCAAATCTCCCGATGAATCTTGCTACACATCATGCCGCGCATCATCTGACAAGCCGCCAACCATACGCCGCCTGCCCCACCAACTGCTCACCACCTGCGCCAGCGCAAACCCGAGGGTCAACAACAACCAGTGCAACCCGTCACGCCGGGCAAGAGCATAAAAAGCGGCCAGCAACAACACGCTGCGTAACGCAAGACTGCCAAACAACCACAAGGCGGGCCGGTGGCTTGATACTGACCGTCGCACCGTCCACCACAATCCGGCGAAAAACAGTATGCCCAATGCAAACCCGCAACCGACCCAGCCAATACCCCACCCGTTGATATTCATGGCTTGTCCTTGCCCTGTTCATCCTCGACCTGTCCGTTTTCTACCAACCCGGTACGCACAATCCAGCGCCAGACGTTTATCCCGCCCACAAGCACACCAACACCCAGCAAAGTCAGCATCCACACGTGATGATGGCTCGGCAGATATTGGTCCATCCAGCGGCCAAGCGCAATACCCAACAGCACGGGCACAGCGAAACCCCACCCTACCATGCCCATGAAACTCAGCCCGGACCATACCGACAGCGAACGTGGCGCCGGTTTTTCGGCTCGGCGCGTCACGATGCGCAACAGTGCCGACAAACCGCTGTCAACCGGAGGCCGCATTGGTTCCACCTCTTCCCCTTCTGGCAAACTGTCGTAGCAGATTACCTTCCAGTCGCGCCAGCACCACACGGGCATCGCGATCTTCGCGTTCACGTTGTATCAGCAGATTCGCAACAGCCGACTGCAACTGAGACAAATCCTCACCCTGCACCGCATGGCGCACGGAAATCTCCACCGTTTCCGCCCGTTTGACCAGAATTCCGACATCCACTGCAATATAGTGTCGCTTACCTGCCTGATCGTCAATCCTCATCACCCCAGGCATCAATGCTGCCACACAATCAAGCCTGTTGGGCAGGATACCCAAACTGCCAATGCCTGTCTCAACGATAATCTGCCTCACATCGTTCATATCGAGCAGCAATACTTCCGGTACCGACAGCAAAAGTTTCATCGCCGCACCTCATCAATACTGCCTATCATATACAAAGCACTTTCCGGCACATCCTTGAATTCGTCCTGCAAGATGCGTTCACACCCATCCAGCGCATCCTTGAGGCTGACCAATTTCCCCGCCATGCCGCTAAACTGGCCGGTCGTAAAAAATGGTTGCGTCAAAAAACGCTCCAGACGGCGCGCTCGACCGACAATCAACCGATCTTCCGGTGATAATTGCTCCAGACCGAGCATCGCGATAATATCCTTGAGCTCTTCATACTGCGCCAATGTCTGACGAATCTGCTGGGCCAGCGTGTAGTGCCGGTCACCAATCACCGTGGGTGTCGCCAATTTGGAGCCGGATTGCAAAGGATCGATGGCCGGATACAAGCCCTCACTGGCGCGTTTGCGTGACAGCACCACAGATGCCGACAAATGCGCGAATGTGTGTACTGCGGCTGGATCGGTAAAATCATCCGCCGGCACATACACGGCCTGTATTGACGTAATGGCGCCATGCGCCGTATCGGCAATGCGCTCTTCCAGCGCTGCCAGTTCCGTCGCCAATGTCGGTTGATACCCCAGACGGGAAGGCATCTGCCCCATCAAACCGGATACTTCCGCACCTGCCTGCACAAAACGGAAAATATTATCGATCAACAACAAAACATCACGGTGCGCATCATCACGAAAATATTCTGCCATGGTCAATGCCGCATGCCCAACACGAAACCGACTGCCCGGCGGTTCGTTCATTTGGCCATATAACATCACCATATTGGGCAATACCCCCGCATCACGCATGTCGCGATACAATTCTTCGCCCTCGCGGCAACGCTCGCCAATGCCACAAAAAACACTCACTCCATGATGTTGTCCCACCATGTTGTGAATCATCTCAGTCAATAGCACGGTCTTGCCCACACCGGCGCCACCAAACAGCCCTGCTTTTCCGCCCCGCTCCAGCGGTGTCAGCACATCGATAATCTTGATGCCGGTTTCGAACATGGCTGAATTACTGACACACTCATCCAACCCGGGCGGCATACGATGCACCGATCGCCACACCACATCGGCAGGCGGAGGCTGAAAATCCATCGGTTGGCCAAACACATCGAACATGCGGCCGAGCGTGTTCTCGCCCACCGGCACCTGCAATGGCAACCCTGTATCCAGCACCGGCGCGCCGCGTGCCAAACCCTGCAAAGGCGTCAACGCAATGCCACGCACATGCTGTGTATCCCGTTGCGCCAACACTTCCATGGCTATTTCATGCTGACTACCCGCGCGCAATAAAGTATGAATCGTTGGCAAACGCTGCTCAAAACGAATGTCCACCACGCTACCGTGTATGGCACTGACCGTACCGGTCTGAGTGCCGACACCGCTCATAACTGCGCGCCACCACAGGCAGCCAGATCATGCAGACAGAAATTGGGGAGCAAGCCACGGAATGACTGCGCATCCATTGGACGGGCATACCAGTACCCTTGCCCGTAATCGTTTTGCAAATCTTTCAGTAACAGGTGTTGCTCGGCCATTTCCACCCCTTCGGCAATCACTTTCAATCCGAGCTTGTGCGCCATGCTGATGATGGCTTCGACCAGCACCATGTCATCTGACATGGCCGTCAAGCCGCGCACAAATGATTGATCGATTTTCAGATAATCGATATCGAAGCGTTTCAGATACGCCAATGAGGAATAACCCGTACCAAAATCATCCAACGCCACCTGAATACCCGCGTTGCGAAACGCCAGCAGTTTCTCACCGACCGCATGTCCAATATCCATCAGCAAGCCTTCGGTAATCTCCACGACTATATTCCCCGGCGCCACTCCCATCTGACGCAGATAATCCAGCCACGTCTGCACCTGAAACCGATCGTCACGAAACTGCACCGGCGACACGTTCACACTGACCTGACGCACACCGGCGTCACGCATCTCGCGTATCCAGCCCACGGCCTCCCGAAAAACCCACTCCCCTATTGGCACAATCAAACCGGATTGCTCTGCCAACGGAATGAATTCTGCCGGACTGATCATGCCCTGTACAGGGTGCATCCAACGAATCAAAGCCTCCGCCTTGACGATGAGGCCACTCTTCATGTCCACCACGGGCTGATAAAACAATCGAAACTGCCGTTGCGCCACCGCATCCCGCATGTCCTGCAACAAACCCATGCGCGCCTCGGCCTGTTCCTGCATCCCTTGCATATATACGCTCAGGCGATTACCACCCTGCTTCTTGGCATCATACATCGCCTGCTCGGTTTTCTTGAGCAAACCAACCACGCTATGTGCATCCTGCGGATAACACGCCATACCAATGGACGACGACACAAAAAACTGTCGCAACTGACCTTCAATCGCATAAGGCTCCTCGATCCGGCCCAGAATACAGAGGGCAACGCTCTGGCCTCGGGTCTGACCTGCATCGGGCAACAAAACGGCAAATTCATCCCCGCCCAGACGGGCAGCAACCCCTGAATCGCCAACACAGGAAACGATTCTCCTTGCCACTTCCACAAGAATTGCGTCCCCCGTATCATGACCCATCACGTCATTGATTTCACGAAAGCCATCCAGATCGATGTACAACAGACAAAAGGAAAACGCCATGTTGCGCGTATTGTTTTCCAGTTGCTGTGTCACCAGTTGCGTCAAACGGTAGCGGTTGGACAATCCCGTCAGCGTGTCGATATTGGCCTGCTTCCAGATCACTTCTTCCTGTCGGACTTTTTCACTGATGTCCAGTGAAGTAGCGACATAACGCAACACGCGTTCCTGCTGGTCGCGCACCACATTGATAGTCAGCCATTCTGGAAAGATCTCGCCATTTTTTCTTTTGACCCAGACCTGCCCCTGCCAGAAATTGCTCTGCCGCAAACTTTGCCACATTCGGTCGTAAAACTTGGCATCATGACGCCCGGATGCCAATATGCGTGGATTTTTGCCGCGTAACTCATCGACGGAGTATCCTGTCATCCGCTCATACGCCGCATTGACCGTAATAATATCATTGTTACTATTTGTGACCATCATGGGTTGATCGCTGTGTTCAAACACCAGCGCCGACAGACGTATCCGCTCGGCCATGGCCTGGCGTTCCCGTTCACGATCCATGTTCTCCAACGCATGAGACAAAGCACCGCTCATGGCATCGGCCAGTTGCACGATTTCACTGTCGAAGGCATCGACAATAACGTGATACAAACCCAGCACCACCGACACCTTGCCGCCTCTGAATACCGGAAAAGAAGCCGACGAACGCCAACGGCGACTGGCTGCCGCTTGCAACCAGGGAATCACGCGCCTCGACTGGTGCCAGTCATTTTCAACTTGCGGTTCGCCGGTGCGAAAAGCATATCCGGTCGCTCCCTGACCGGAAGGCAAATCCGCATCGATCGAAATCGAGACTTCATCGAGATAATCACCACCTTCGCCATAACGCGCCAGCGCTTGCACTTGCATGGTGTCCGGTATCACCCCGCCAACCCAGGCCAACGTCACGCCGGCTTGCTCAACCATGGCCTTGCATACCAGCGCGTACAATTCCTGTTCCGTGTTGTTTTTGCGCAGAATCTCCTGATTCACCATCAACAATGCACGATAAAACCGCAACACGCGATTGATACGTGACTGAAAGCCACGTACCGACCCCAGATCGTGTAAGGTGAGCAGTACACACTCACCTTCCCGCACGCGATTGAAAGCTGCCACCACATCCAAGCCACCGGCAAGCACGAACTCGGCATTCACCACACCTTGTCCCTGCTCATCCATTCCGGCCAGCACATCCCGCCACTCAGACGCATCATGCGTCGGCGTCAGAACGCTCACCGGTTTACCCATCAACTCCGCCAATCCGGTATTGGCGCGCAACGCAGCATTGGCATATAAAATAGTCTGGTCGCTCGCGTCAAGCAGACAAACCATGTCATCCAATGCATCCAGTACCCGATACATCCACGCCGATCCTGACATAATCCCTTTCGCTCACAAAATGCTGTCTTTCAGCCCATCGTCGCGTTATCATACCCGTACCGGAAACTTTTGTGCACCCAAACCATGCCACAAGGACTACTTTCATTTTTACTACATTGGGGAACCACATCACTGTCATTATGGGTGGCAAGCTTTGTATTCAGCGGCATCCGTTTCAATGACACGGCATCACTCATCGTTTCGGCATTGTTGCTCGGTTTTGCCAATGCCATCGTGCGACCCATACTGATATTGCTCACGTTTCCGTTGACCCTGTTCAGTTTTGGTCTGTTTCTGCTCGTCATCAACGCACTGATGATTCTGATGGTGTCTCATTTTGTGCGCGGGTTTTCTGTCTCCGGATTCTGGACTGCCTTTTTCGCCAGCATTTTCATCGCGGTATTGAGTTTCATCATCAGCGCCTTCATCGATACGCCACCACCGATGTTACCGCCGCCTGGCGGCGGCAATTGGATTTGAGCACAGACAGAATCATCCAACCTCACGCCGCAGGGTCTGGATGGCTGCCACCACATCTTCGGTGGCATGGGCGAATTCCGAATCCGCACCCAGCATCTTCTGCGCCTTGTCCGACTGCCCTGCATTAATGGCTTCCGCCAC
>JAJYGL010000087.1:0-3861 GCA_021790625.1 Pseudomonadota bacterium
GGTTATGGCAAGGGCTATGCGCTGGATGTGGCGGCCAGCATTCTTCGTTCCCGTGGCATACACAACGCCCTCATCAATATTGGAGGCAATATTCTGGCATTGGGACAACATGGCGACCGTCCGTGGCGGGTAGGTATTCAACATCCACGTGAGCCTCGCGCCATTGCCAGTCTGGAACTTCATGATGGCGAGGCTATTGGAACTTCTGGGGATTACCAACGATTTTTTGAATGGCATGGTCAACGTTATTGTCATATCATTGACCCGCGCACGGGGTGGCCAGCGCAAGGCGTAGAGTCTGTTACTGTGTTGATTGCGCCTGGCCCACGGGCAGGCACATTGTCAGATGTGGATAGTAAACCGCTGTTTATTGCCGGGGCGAGAGGTTGGCGGCAGGCGGCGGCGCAAATGGGGGTGCAAAACGCAATGTTGATTGATGCGTATGGCAAGATCCATCTCACGGCATCAATGCGCGGGCGATTGCATTTTATTTCACCATAAGGCAAAAAGGTCATCATGATTGGAATACTTATCATGGCTCATGGGCAGTTGGGCGAAAGTCTGATTCAGTGCGTGAGTTATGTGTGGGGGGAGCGTCCACCGAGTTTGCGAGCGCTGGAGATCGGAGCGCAGGACAAACAGGCGTTATTGATCGAATCGCAACGCCATCTGGCTGAACTTGATGATGGAAATGGTGTCTTGCTGCTGTCGGATGTATATGGCGCGACGCCAGCCAACACGATGTGCCGGCTATTGCAGCCAGGCCGGATTGAGGGAGTGGCCGGTGTGAATCTGCCCATGTTGATGCGTGTGTTGACATATCGTCATCTTGCGCTGGACGTGTTGGTGGAAAAAGCCGTTGCCGGGGGTAGGGAAGGCGTGTTTTACATTACGACGGAGTTGTGCGATGCAACGGCAGGACATTGAAATTATCAATAAACTGGGGTTGCACGCGCGAGCGTCGGCCAAGTTGACACAACTGGCTACCCAATTCAAGTCGGATGTCTGGGTGACGCGCAATGAGCGTCGGATAAACGCTAAAAGCATCATGGGGGTGATGATGCTGGCAGCCGCCAAAGGCAGTGTGGTGCAGGTTGAAACCGAGGGTGAGGATGAAGTGGAAGCCATGGAAGCGTTGCGGATGTTGATAATGGATAAGTTTGGGGAAGCCGAGTGAGTTTTACCCTGCATGGATTTGGTGTTTCGTCGGGAATCGCGATCGGTGTGGCGCGCCTGGCTGCCCATCATCACATCGAGGTGGCACATTATGTGTTGTCGAAGCAGTTTATCGAACGGGAGATTGCCCGTTTCGAGGATGCTGTTGCGACTGTCTGGCGGGAAATGGATGAATTGCGCCAGCAGATTCCTGCTAATGCTCCTGCAGAGTTGACGGCATTTTTGGAAGTGCATCAAATGATTTTGCGTGATGCCATGCTGTCTGAAGTGCCAAAGCAGTTGATACGCAGCCAGCAATGCAATGCGGAATGGGCGTTGACGCAACAGATGGAGCATTTGCTGGAGCAGTTCGATGCCGTTGATGATACGTATTTGCGTGAGCGTAAGGCCGATGTGGTGCAGGTGGTCGAACGGGTATTGAAGGTGTTGCTGGGGCATCAGATCAAATTGCCGGCGACGGATACCAGTCTGGCAGACAGTATTCTGGTGGCACATGATTTGTCGCCCGCCGACATGATAGGGTTCAAACACCAGCATTTTGCAGCGTTCATCACCGATGTCGGTGGTGCGACATCACATACGGCCATTTTGGCGCGTAGCCTGAATATGGTTTCGGTGATGGCGTTGCATAATGGTCATGAATTGATTCGTGACAATGAAATCATCATTGTGGATGGTGATCAGGGGGTGGTGATCGTCGATCCGGATGATGCCGAACTGGAAGAGTATCAGTTGCGGCAAAATCAGTGGCGTATTGAATTTCAGAAACTGAAGCGATTAAGCGGTAGCCGGGCAACGACACTCGATGGCGTGAATATCGAATTGCATGTCAATATTGAATTGCCGCAGGATGTCAACGCCGCGAAAGAGGCGGGTGCCAGCGGCGTTGGTTTGTTTCGGAGCGAGTTTTTGTTCATGAATCGTCCTGACTGGCCGAGTGAGGACGAGCAGTTTGAAGCGTATCGTCAGGTGGCAAGAGAGATGAATGGGTTGCCGGTCACCATTCGCACGCTGGATTTGGGGGCAGACAAACCTTTGGGTGGGTTAACAGATGATTCGATGAATCCCGCGTTGGGACGCCGTGCCATTCGGCTGTGTCTGTCGGAACCCGCCATGTTTCAGACCCAGTTGCGAGCGATTTTGCGCGCATCGGTGGTGGGTAATGTCAAAATGATGGTGCCCATGTTGTGTAATTTGCAGGAGTTACGCCAGACCATGGCTGCGCTTGAACGTGCGAAACACAGTTTGCGTGAGGATAATATTGCGTTTGATGAAAATATGCCGGTAGGCGGCATGATTGAAGTGCCGGCGGCAGCGCTCATGGCGCAGGCATTTGCCGATCGCATGGATTTTTTATCGATTGGCACCAATGACTTGATTCAATATACTTTGGCGATCGATCGCACGGACGATAATGTGGCTTATCTGTATGATCCGGTACATCCTGCCGTGTTGCAGTTGATTGCCATGACGTTGCGTGCGGGCGAAAAGGCGGGAAAACCAGTGTCGATTTGTGGTGAAATGGCGGGCGATCCGCGTTTGACCCGTTTGTTGCTCGGTTTGGGATTACGTAGTTTTTCCATGCACTCGGCCAGTTTGTTGAGTGTCAAACAGCAATTGTTGAAAGCGGATGTCAGCGCGCTAAGCATATTGATGCAAAAAATTCTCAAGACGACCGATGAAGAAAAACTGGAAGGTCTGTTGACACGGCTGACCTGACGCGTGACCAGTCGAAATGAGGCCCGGGGTCGGTTTTGCGTCCCGGTGCAATGTCACTGTGGCCTGCAAGTTCTGCTTGTGGCCAGCGTTGATGCAACTCTGCCAGCAATTGATTGAGTGTAGCGTATTGCGTGTCGGTAAACGGCGTGTCGTCAGTCCCTTCCAGCTCAATACCGATGGAAAAATCATTGCAGCGTTCCCGGTCTCGCCAGTTGGATATACCGCAATGCCATGCGCGGCGAGCCAAAGGAACAAACTGTATCAGCTCACCATCGCGTCGAATCAGGTAATGTGCAGATACGCGTAAACCAGCCAGCTCGCGGTATTCCGCACGATTGGTGTCCAGTTGTCCGGTAAACAGTGCGATGATGTCATCACCGCCGAACCGGCCTGGCGGCAGGGAGATATTGTGAATCACAAACAGGCTGATATCTTCGCTATCCGGTCGGCGGTCATGGTGTGGCGAAGCAATGAAGCGGCAACGGGGAAGCATTATGGTATGAGGTCCGCTACGCGATTGAGTGCTCCCGGTTGATGCGAAAGCCATTCTTGTGCTTGCATTGCCTGTTGTTCTCTGCTGGCCGGGTCGTCTATCCATTGCTGCATGATGTCAAATAATTCCGTTTCGTCCTTCCCTTGTTGGGCAACGCCGGCGGCAAGTGCTGCGGCTACTGCCGGATGATTGCTGTGAGCAGGGCCGACCAGTACCGGTTTGTGATACAGCATCGGGGTGATGATGTCAGGTTGGTGCTGCGCGTCGTCGTGCAGGGTGCCGCCAATTACCACAAAGTCGGCGCAAGCGTACAGTTTTGTCATGATATCGGGGCTTTCGACATAGTATACGCGGGTTTTGATGGGAACAAATGAAGTGGACAGGCGGTTGTGACGGATGGTTTGCAAGCGGTATTTCAGTGCGTCCCGGTATACGGGTTCGTAACGTGCGGCATCCTGTGGCGCCAGTATCAT
>JAJYGL010000087.1:4460-6000 GCA_021790625.1 Pseudomonadota bacterium
CGCGATTCCGAATAATCAAAACCTGTAAGGATACCGGAAAATGTCATTGCACAAAAGAAACCACTGATTCATTCTGCCAGGTCGCCGTCGCGGTCATGCGGGAATAAATCAGTGGTCCCAAACTTTCCGAAATAGAAAGTATCGTATGCCAGAAAACGGTGTTTTGGTTTCCTGGCCTGTTCAGGCCAGGGTTTTTCTTAGAAATCCCGTTCTACCTTGAAGGCGTTCAGAATGGTGTCGCCAGCGAGCATTTGTGCCCCGTGTGACAGTGCATCGAGAATGTCGCTGTCTGTCCAGCCGTGGTCTCGCAGTGCATCGATATCGGCGGCAGTCGTGCTGATCGAGTTGCGTGTCGCTTTGAGCACGAATAACAGCATGGCTACATCTTTGGCAGGGAGTGGCGCCTGTGCCGGATTGGTTTTGCTGGCGGAAATCTGCTCTGGCGTGAATCCGGCGTGATTGATGAGCAAGCCTTCATTGAAACCCACACAATAATCACAGTTTGTGTTTTGCGAAACCAGCATGCGAACCATGGCCAATAAGGCAAAACTCAGATTGGGGTGCTGCATATAGTAACCGATACTATGCCAATGCGCTGCCAGATGAACTGGGCTGGCACTGTAAATTTGCATGGCAGTGGGCACATTACCAAAAGCGGCGGCGACTTGATCGTAAATTTCTTTGACTTGCCCTTCTGCTTGTGCTGGGGGGACGGTGTGAATCAACGGCATGATGAATCTCCTTTCAAATAAAAAACGACTGGAAATATGAAATACCAACCATTCGGTATTTTTTTGCGGAACAAAAAAGTGTCCCGGTAAATGTCGAAAAAAGTGCGGCTGTCGTTATGAAATGCGTTATGGCGTAGTGGTCAGGCTGCGCAGGTATTGGTGAAGTTGTTGCATGCAGGTCTGAAACGCCGATGGTGACTGCAAGGTTTTCGCGACACCAATACAGCCTTCCCACGCGGAAAGCGTAAACAGCGCGGCTGCAGCACAATCGACATCGGCACGCACAACGCCTTGTTGTTGTCCTGTGCGCAGGGCAGATTCCACTGTAGCACGCCATTGTGTCAGAATGGTGTCAAGATGTTGGCGAAATTCACTGTCTAATGGGCTCATTTCCTGCATCAGATTGTTCAATGGGCATCCAAGGAGAATATTTTCTTCCCCGAATCGTTCTCCGATGCTCAGCGTGATATCGAGCAAGGTTTGTACTGGATATGCGCTGTTTTGCAAAGGAGTAAGAATCAGTTCATGGATTCTTGGTGCGATGACCTCATCCACAACAGCCAAGCCCAATGCATGTTTGGTGGGAAAATGATGGTACAGTGCCCCTTTGGTTAGCCGGGTTTTGTTCAGAATTTGCGTAATGCCTGCGCCTTGATAGCCATGACGGTGAATTTCCGCGAATGCTGCGCACAACAATGTGTTTCGGGTCTGATCGCTTTGTTCGGCCATGTTGCAAATGGGTGTGAACGGAATGGGTATATTACATACCAAACGGTTTGTCTTGTCAACAGGATTAGGGAAGCGCTGAT
>JAJYGL010000198.1 GCA_021790625.1 Pseudomonadota bacterium
CGCCGTCGTCGGGGGACCGCCCTAGCGGGCGCTCGACACCCCTTGTCGGCGACAACGTCCAGTTGTCCCGGCCGGGCAAGCTACGCTTTACAGCGCCGCGCCCGACAAGGGGTGTCGAGCGCCAGCGACGACGACGGCAGGGTGAATTGATGGTCAGGCCAGCGTCCAGCGCAGACAGACCAGAAAGAGGGCTTAGCCCTCCAAGCGAGCGGTCGTCCAGACCCGCCGCGCGAGGTGAATTGGCGTCGTGCCTGGCGTCCAGCAAGGCAGCCGCGCCAAGAGGATGGCTCCTGAAAGCACGTTTGCATGCAGCAATCGTGCGCAATGGTTTTCTGACGATAGATATGCCGGATGGATAATTGGCTTGGGAAAGCTGCGTTTCCCAAGCCACCACACCATCCTGCTGATCCAGTCAGGGCGCTGCCGGTGGCCAGTTTTCCAGAGCATATACTGGAAATCTGGCGCGGTGTTTGTCGGTCAACGGCACCCGTTCACCGACAACCGGCACCGTATCAATCAAGGTGAACATGCGGCGCATGCGCTGGACGAACTCAGCATCTGGACAAACATAATGCACTTTGTCCAGATCACCGCGTTTGATGGCCTGCAGATATAACGAGATGATTGACTCATATCGTTTCAGGGTTTTGATGCTGCGCTCGATTTCGATTGCAACTCGCTCACCCCAGGGGGACTGTGCTATGGCGTCGGGCCGTTTCGTGATTTCCGGTGGCAACCGGTTGCCGGGCATCCATTCCGACCAGCCGGATTGTTCGGCCTGCAACCGCGCGATTTGCGTATCCAGATTATGCTGGATCGTTACCGTTGCCAGCTTGCCCGGTTCAAAATAAGGTCGAGGCTGCATTTTTTCATCAGTATCCCATGCCCAAAGCAGTCCTTTGGTGGTGATGCCCCAAAGACTGAAGCGCAGCGATTCGACCTTGTGCCGAATAATGAAACCATCGCGTTCCATTTGAGATAGCGTTTTGTACATAGCCGGTTCGCTGATGGCCAGCAGGCTGGCCATGACCGTTAAACTGCTCCACGTTTCATCTCGCAAGAACCTGAGCAGTTTGCGTCGCTTGTGTTCGATGCGTACCTGCCGCTGAGTGGGTGAGTTAATCAACATCGAGCAACCCCTGTGCAATGGTGACCGGACGAGTTGATGGCGGTGTGCTCGATTCAGTTGATTGTTCCGGTACATCTGGATCAACTGCAACAACGGGGGTGACCGCAGCCTCTTGTTTGATGACAGGAATGGGGGCAGTAAAAAAGAATTTTGCCAATCCGGCACCATACAAGACTGCGCAGCGCTCTGGCAATGCCTGCAGCATGTTGGTATCCACCAGCGTCCGTTCGGCCTGACGAAGCGAACGCTGGTTTTCGCGAGTTTCTGTTAAACCAAAGTTGGTTTTGACCTGCCTGATTTCGTCATCCACCAAAATCTGGCCGGACATTCTGGCCAGCCAGTCGGCAGTATCCGGGTCTTTGACGGCGTAGGAAATCTTGATCGCGCAGTTTTCATTGACGCTTGAAACCACGGTTTCCGGGTCCAGATCCGCCGGACAGTCGCGTAAATCACCAAGACTTTGGTGTGCGAGGATCACATGCGCCCGCTTGTCCCGAATAGCCCCCAACGCCTCTAATGCTTGGCGGGAAATCAGGTATTTGAATTCATCGAGAAAGAGGCACACATGGCGGGCAATGTCCCGCTCGCGTTTTTCGATGATTTGAATCATCGACAGCACAAATATGCGTTGCAATTTCAGTATGCTGGGATTGCGCATTGAGCCGCGAACATAAATGACCCCACCTTGCTCAATAATGCGTGCCAAATCAACGCCATAGGCTGTACGAATCGCAGGCACCATACCCAGTTCTTCCAAGTCAAAGCAAAATTTCTTGCCGCTTTCCGCAAGAGTCGGTTGCTGGGTCAGCAGCAGTTTGTAACCTTCGGCAATGGTGGGTCTTGGGATTGGGAGTATGTCGGCAAACACTCGTGCAGCTCGGCGGTCATCCAGCCTGTAAAAATCCGCATCGGTGCCTTTTTCACCGAGTGAAAATCCGGCAGAAAAGAGTTCTGCGATTTCTGCACTGGATTTACCTTGCAGTGGATTCCATTGCGGCGAATCTGACTGCAAATCCAGATAGAGGTATGGCACCCCGATGTGTTGCGATGTTTGATACATCACATGCGGTAAAAATTCGTCATTCTTCGGGTCAATGATGATGACTGCTTCACCAGCCGACAGCGCTTGTGTCAACGCCAGTCCGGCAGCCACACCTTTGCCACTGCCGGTTGTGCCGATCACGTCCACATGAGATTTGCGCCATTTATCTTGTGGGATGTACAGCGGGTTTCGCGTTTCATCCAGACCAAGGAAAACGCCCTTCTTGGGGTTGAAAAAACGGCGTGGGTCGTATTTCTGTTGTGGATCGGGAAGATGGACTCCAATAGCGCGAATATCGGTCTTGCGGTTTCTTTCCACGCGGCTCCGGCGCGTGATACGATTTTTGACGATTTCAAACGCAGGGGTCGAATAACGGACGAGCAACCAAAGCGCAAAAATACCGCCACCAATGCCGCCAATGGTCGCAATGATGTGCGATTTTGGGAGATCGAATTCCTGACCTGAAAGATAGACTGAGATGTTGGGCAGCCCGAAGTACAGGCCGAATTCAAATATTGCCATCAAGGTGGCAAATGAAAACGCTAGCCTGCCGACCCTGTGTTCCCGAAGAATCCAGGCCAGACCAATCAACAAGCCGATTGACAGGCCGATATACGGCCAGATGGTACGTTCAAATTGCAATAATTGGTTGACGAAATCAATCGCCAGTTTGACGAAAGCGTATTGCAGATTATCCATTTTGTGACTCCTGACGGGTTTTAGGTTGGCGAGCCATAATGCGGTACAGATCTCCTATTCGATCTTTGCGCTCTTGCTCGGTAAGGATGCGACTGACAGGCTGTGTTTGTCTGGCTAGGGATTGTTCTCGCTCTCGTTCACGTGCAGCAGCAACCTGCACACCGGCTTCAGGGCTGAATGCCCCTTCTTTGGCACGGCTGGCTAATGTTCTGAGATACCCCAACGGTGAACCGCGCACTGCGCCTGCATTCATACGCGCAGCAAGCTCATCCAAGACTTCCTGTGCCAACTCCGGTGGTAGTCCACTCAGATGCTGGGTGGCTAAAACCATTTCCCGGCCTGAAAACTGTTTTGGGAATATCAACTCTGGACCACCACAACTTACGGATGGTAGTGGTTGTGGATTAACTGACGATTCATTGGTGGTTTGGGTGACACTGGCGTCACCGGGTGGTGGCGATTCTGTCACCACTACCTGACTATCTGCCGGGATGGGGGGTGGTGACGTTTTGTCACCACCGGTTTTCATCGTCAAACGATACCGATTACTGGTCGGGGCTCCATCATTTTTGTATCGCCGTTCAATTTCCAGCAACCCATCCATTTTTACCTTGCTCAGGATGCGCTGCACGGAGCGATCCTCCAGGCAGGTCTTATTGGCAATCGTGGCCACGCTTGGCCAACAAACCCCGTTATCGTCTGCCGCATCAGCCAGGGCGAGCAAAACGAATTTGACCGATGGTCGAAGCCTGAGCGACCATACCCAATTCATGGCGGCGATGCTCATAGTGCACTCACATTCCCGATTTGATCGGCTTTGCAAGGTCTTCCTCTTCTTTTAGAGGCTGTTTTTCTGGCAGTTAATGTATTTTGCTGTGGGCTGATTTCACCTGTGCACACAAAGTGAACGAGTTCGGTCAATAGGACGTATTGCCTTCCTCCGGTTTCTTGTCGAACGGGGATTGGGAATGATCCGCGACGGATTCTGGCCCGGATCGTTGGCACGTCTTCTTTTAGAATTTCCGCCACCATTTTGATCTGCAAAACAGGGGGATAGGTGATGCTCAGTTCGCGCAAATATGCGAATTCAATTTCGTGTTGATACACGGCGCTACTCCTTGCTGGCTGGCAAGGTGCGGTTGGATGATGGTTTGATACCGCACCTCACCTGATTTTCGAAAATGATGTCAGAAAATCAGGTGAGGTGATGCCGGGGAGGTTTGTCGAGAGGTTGGATAAAGCGGGTTTTGAAAAATTCATCTTGGTTTTTAACGCCAAGAAAAATTATTGATTGTTCTGACGATTTGTTTAGAAACAATTTGTTAAAGACGGAATATTCAATTCCATCCACTGCTTCGGATAGTCGGCATTTTCCATTTTTTTCTTTGAATAAATACGTACACAGAATGACGGGATTTCCGTATACATATACAAATCCAGCAATCGTTGCAATTTTGGGAGACAGGACTTTGAAGTTCAACAAAAAGTTTTCTAACGCTATAAATGCACTGGAGCTGATGTACCAGATTAGAAGTGGAATTAATAGCAGCGTAACCGAAAGAATGAAGCGCAGATAAGGGTTTGAGCAAAATTGGGCCGACCCCTTGAGTCTTGGGGAAGAATCATCGAGAAAATCTTTCTGTGATTTGCTTTCCATGAATTAGATTGTCGATGAATTCCTTGGTTGAGTCAATAGTTATTTTCTTTTATTTCAATACGTTAATGGTATATTATTTCAGATAAATGCCGGAAACCATAGGTAACAGCAGGTAATTATATTGGCTTATTAGCCAGTTTTTCCGCCAATTTTTCTGCCTGCAAATGAGTATAGCGTTTCAGCATCTGCAAAGTTTTATGGCCAGAAACTGCCGCCAGTTCCAGCACGGTCATATCGCCACGTTCTGCCAGACGTGAAAGGGATTCGTGACGGAGATCGTGCCAAGTAAAGTTTTCAATTTTGGCGCGTTTGCAGGCCGCTTCAAAAACATGGTATAGCGTCATGCGCTCCAACGGGATCGCGACGCCGGAAATGGATATGGGCAGGTTCTCCAATATGGCGACTGCGGTGGGGGAGAGCGGTACTGCGCGTGCTTCTGTTTTGGTGTCCCACAGGTAGGCGATACGACGTTTCATGTCGATGTTTTTTCTGGTCAACGTCAACAGTTCATTTTGGCGCATGCCAGTTTCAACAGCCAGTTGAACGGCTGGCCACAAATAGATGTTCCTGCTTTTTTTGCATTCTGCTTCCAGTCTTTCCCACTCATCATTTGACAGTCGGCGATCGCGTGCTTTGCCTTCGGTTGGTTTGCGTATCTTGTCGACCGGGTTGCCACGGGGCAGGGTGATGGCGCACTCGGTTTCGGCAAATTTGAGAATTTTGGAAAGCATGAACAGTTCCTTGCGAACCGTGCTGGAACCAACCGTTTCCAGGCGGTTGTCGCGGTACTGCGCTATAAGCTTCTGATCAAGAGCGGCAAGGGAGTATTTCCCAAGTGCAGAATTCAAGTGCTGGCATTGGAATCGCCAGGCTTCTTTGCCGTCAAGGCGAGCTTTGTAATGAAAGGGCGCAAATTCTTTGGTGAATCGTTCAATGATCTCGCCGATAGTGCTTCGTTCCGCATCACTACGGTCGATGAAGACGCCCCGGCCCATTTCGCTTTCAATGGTAGCAGACCAGAGTTCGGCATCGGCACGGGTGTTGAAGGTTTTGGACTGGGGTGGAAATCCCTTTCTGCGAACCTGCGCTTCCCATTGGTAGTCGCCGCGCTTGCGTATCGTTGGCATGATGTGATTCCTGTGTAATTGTGGCAAAAATGTGGCAATAAATCATTTTTGCATTTTACATTTCACATAACATATTGTCAAAAAAGAATAAAATTTATAATAAAAGCACGCCTGGAAAGCGTGTTCAGGATAATATCCTGACGGGGGTTCGAATCCCCCTCTCTCCGCCAGATTGCCTGCTTCCGGAGTCGCATTGGGTATTCAGCGACCCTATACACGGGAGGTCATGGTGATTTGCCTGCATTATCCCGCTCGGCAAAAACCTCTTTGGCGGC
>JAJYGL010000021.1 GCA_021790625.1 Pseudomonadota bacterium
GGATGACGCAGTGACAGCCATTGCCGGTGGCGTGTTCTGCTGCGAGATTTCTTGCGAAAGAATCTGGCTGAATCCGTTTGTGTCCTGAGTCGCGTTGCCGGGCAGCGCGGGATGATCGGCTGAAAGGGCGTTGGCGGTATTTATCAGGGGAAGTGTGGTTCGCATGGTCAGTATCCTGGGATGTTAATCAGTGCGATGAATGGCGTATCGGCGGGCGGCAAATTCGTCACTGTTTCGTTGTTCCTGTCTGTTTTCTGCGTGTTGTCGTTCGACGTGTCGGCGCTCGATGAGTGTATGGAATGACAGGCGTTTGCATTCGGCAGTCTGCCAGCATTTTTGCTGGTGGTTTACTTGTTGTTCGGCTTGTTGAACCAGACGTTGCTGACCATCGATGGCATCGTCGAGACGGATCAAGAATTCCCGAAAGTTTTGCTGGTGGCGGATATCGACGCCCTGGTTCAGATGTTGTTGGTAACGCAGGGCGTAATCGTTGCGGTACTGTATCAGCAGCGTCAGTTTGTCTGCCTGTTCCTGATGCGAACGCATCGCAACGCCCAGATGGACAGCCTGCTGCCCTGCTTCTTTGGCAGCCAGTTCCAGCAGCGTTTCCAATGCATTGCTATCGGCCATGGCGGTTTCTGCGAACAAAAGGTAATGGGCTCATTGTAATCCTGTCCAACAGGTTCTATCCATTGAATAGCGCGGAAAGTTGCCCCAAGCTCGTTGAAATGTCGGCGCGTTCCTGGATACCCTGTTGTAAAAATACGTTTATTTTATCGTGTCTGGCGATGGCTTCGTCTACCAGCGCATCGCTGCCGGCTGCGTAAGCGCCGACATTGATGAGATCGCGGTTGCGTTGATAACTGCTGATGAGCTGGCGCATATGGCGTACTTGTTGTTGCTGTTCCGGGCTGGTGATGGTATGCATGGCACGGCTGATGGACTGTTCGATATCGATGGCTGGGTAATGTCCGGCTTCGGCCAGGTGGCGGTTGAGTACGATATGGCCATCCAGAATCGCCCGTGCCGCATCTGCGATGGGATCTTGTTGATCGTCCCCTTCGGTGAGTACGGTGTAAAAAGCAGTAATCGATCCGCTGCCTTCGCGACCGTTGCCAGCGCGTTCAACCAGTGCCGGGATTTTGGCAAATACGGATGGCGGATAGCCTTTGGTCACAGGCGGCTCGCCAATGGCCAGCGCAATTTCGCGTTGTGCCTGCGCATAACGGGTGAGCGAATCCATGATGAGCAGCACCTGCTTTCCTTCGTCGCGGAAATACTCCGCCAGTGCGGTGGCGTAGGCTGCGCCCTGCAGTCGCATCAGCGCTGGAGCGTCGGCAGGTGCTGCGACAACGACAGCACGCGCAAGACCATCGGTGCCGAGAATGTTCTCGATGAATTCTTTGACTTCGCGGCCCCGTTCGCCAATCAGGCCGACGATGATGATGTCGGCGTTGGTATAACGTGCCATCATGCCTAGCAGCACGCTTTTTCCGACACCAGAGCCAGCGAAAAGTCCCATGCGCTGCCCGCGGCCAACCGTGAGCAGGCTGTTGATGGCGCGAATACCGACATCCAGTGGTTGCTTGATAGGCGCGCGATGTAATGGATTGATGGGGCGTGCTGATAGTGGCGTGCTGTCGGTGGCGGATAGTTTGCCCAATTGGTCGAGCGGGTGTCCTGCTGCGTTCAGTACGCGTCCTAGCAGGGAAAATCCGGCGGGCAAATGGCGCGAGCGGTCAATGCTGCGCCGGCGCGGTTTGGCGTCAAATGAAAAATCAGGTTGTGGTTCGATGGGGATGACCATGGCGCCGGGCGTGATGCCTTCCACGTCATTTTGCGGCATCAAAAACAGATTGTCATGATTGAATCCAACCACTTCTGCTTCCAGCGTCCCGCCAGTTGGCAGGCTGATAAGACAGGCATTGCCAATGGGCAGTTTGATGCCGCTGGCCTCCATGACCAGGCCGGTGACACGAGCGATACGGCCAGCGATTTTTAATGATTCAGTCCGGGCGATGACTGCGCGCGCAGCGGCAAGACGAGATTGCCAGAGGGCGTTACCGCGTGGTGTCTGATTGGGCATGATCTGTTGTCCTGAGCCAGGAAGTATCCTGTTCAAGTTGCGCCATCAGGCGCATCCAGCGTGTTTCGAGTGTGGCGTCGATGGTTCCCTGATGCGTGTCCAGACGGCATCCGCCCGGGGTGATGCTGGTGTCTTCAATAATTTGCCAGTGCGTCAGTTCTTCGTGCAGATGGCTGCGCAGAACCGTTGCGTCCATGGGATGAAGATGCAGGCGTCCTTTGCGTTGCATGGCGGGCAGGGCAATGATGGCTTGGCGGATGACAGGCAGTAATAGCTCCGGTTGTACGGGTAGTGCGGTTTTCAGCATGGCAGCAGCCATATCGCAGGCCAGTTGCAGCACAGCGTTGGCGATGGTCTGGTCGGCATTTGTCAGTTCTTGATCGAACTGGTTCAGCAACTGATTCAGTCGATCCAGTAATGGGGCATTGGTGGCTTGAGCCGTTTCGCGTCCTTCGCGTAAACCTTCGTCGTAACCCAGTATGTGGCCTGCTTTGCGGCCGGCCGCCATTCCTTCGCTATGTCCGGCGGCAAATCCTTCCCGATGTATTTCGTCACGCAGCTTTTCCAGCTCATTGACCGTGGGAAGTTGCACGCCCTGTATCGTGGTGGCAGTTTTACTTGTATCAAAATCAGCCATCTCCCAACGTTGCCACGCAGTCATTTGTTCTTTGGGAATCATGGGTGCCGTCCGGTTCTCATGTTGGATATACCTGGTATACCTGGTTGTGCGCCGTTATACGAAGGCATCATCGCCCTTGCCACCCAAGACGATCTGACCTTCGTCAGACAGTCGGCGTACGATCATCAGGATAGCCTTTTGTTGCGCCTCTACCTCAGACAGTCGAACCGGCCCTTTGGTTTCCATGTCTTCGCGTAACATGTCAGCAGCACGTTGTGACATGTTTTTGAGAATTTTTTCTTTTAGTTCGGTGGGCGCGCCTTTCAGGGCGATAATCAGCGAGTCGGACTGGACTTCGCGCAACAGGAGCTGAATGCCTCTGTCGTCAATCTCCATCAGGTTTTCGAAGCCAAACATGGCATCCATGATTTTTTGCGCCATGTCGCTGTCGTAATTGCGGAAAGCGTCCATGGCAGAGGTTTCGATGGTGCTGCCCATAAAATTGAGAATATTCGCGGCGGCGTGCGTGCCGCCCATGGATTGTTTCTTGACGCTTTTTTCGTTGCCGCTCAACAGGCGGGTCAGTACCTGGTTCAGCTCTTGCAGAGCGACGGGTTGCACGCCATCGAGCGTGGCAATGCGCAATAGCACGTCGTTGCGCAGTCGCTCGGTAAATTTGCTCAGTACCGCAGCGGCTTGATCATCTTCCAAATGCACCAGAATGGTGGCAATAATCTGCGGATGTTCGTTTAGAATCAGCTCGGCCACGGAATCAGCATCCATCCATTTCAGACTTTCGATACCGCTGACATCATTATTGCCGAGAATACGCCCCAAAACGGCAGTTGCCTTGTCATTGCCCAGCGCCTGGTTCAGGACGCTGCGGATGTATTCGTTGCTGTCGGAGCCAAAGCCGGAATGTTGACTGGTCATGGCTTTGAATTCGGTTAATACCGTGCCGACTTTTTCATGGGCGATGGGTTTCATGGTCGCCATGACTTCGCCCAGTTTTTGTACCTCGCGCGGGCCCAGATGTTTCATGACTTCGGCTGCTTCGTTTTCGCCGAGCGTCAACATCAGGACAGCCGCTTTTTCCAGGGTTTCGTTACTCATTGCCATTTATCCATGTTTTGACGACGTTGGCGACGATTTTCGGATTGTCGCGCGCCATCTGGCGCACGTTTTCCAATTCATTGAGATATGCGTGTTCGGCAGCGGCTTGCGCTTCGGCTTCCGCAGAAAGTTCCACCGTACTGTCTTCCCCAGGTTCATGAATATGACGGTGATCCCTGCGTTCTGCCGACTCGCGTGCTTCCGATGGCCGGTTCAGTTTTTCCAACAACGGTTTGAGCAACTTGCGGTAGACGATGAGCAGGCCAATCAGCGCAAGCAGGTAACGGCCAGCCGTTTTTGCCATTTCAATGGTGCCCGGTTGCTTCCACCACGGGATGGCGGGCGGCAGGGGTTCTTCCGTGGTGACGAAAGCGCTGTTGACCACATTCAAAGTGTCGCCGCGGCTGGCGTCAAACCCCATGGCTTCTTTGGTCAGATCGTTGATTTGCGCTTTCTCGGTGGCACTCAGCGGTACTTGATGGGCCTTGCCTTTTTTGTCGACGACAGATTTGTCATTGACCACGACAGCCACGGAAAGGCGCCTGATGCCGCCAATGGCTTCTTGTGTGTAGCGCAAGGTTTTGCTGAGTTCATAGCGGATATCAGCGGATTTATGGCTGGGAATGACAGGCGCGGGAGATGGTGCGGGTGGTGTGGGTGGTGTGGTCCCTGGCGCGCCGGCAACAGGTGCGGTGGTGGGTGGTGCATTGATGGGTGCAGTGGCTGGCGCAGGCGGCTGGTTGGACAGGGCGCCGGGGATGCCGGAAGCCGTTGTACCCATGTCGGTGGTTTCGTCGGTCTGGCGGCTGCGTACCGAAGATGTGTCGGGGGTAGGGTTGGGTTTGTAGGTTTCGGCAGCCTGTTCGTTGTGTGAAAAATCCACATCGGCGGTTACGGTGGCATGGACATTGTTGGTGCCGACGATGGGTGAAATGATGGCTTCGATCCGGCTGGCAATTTCCTGCTGCAAGGTTTGAATGTATTTGAGTTGCGCCGGATCGAGACCGTCCTGATTGGGTTTGCTGTCACCCGAGAGCAAATCGCCATTCTGGTCGACAATGGTGACATTGTCAGGCGTGAGCGATGGTACGCTGCTGGCCAGTAAATGGACGATGGCGGTGACCTGCGCCGGGTCGAGCGCGCGACCGGGTTGCAGGTTGATGAGCACGGACGCGGTGGGTTTTTGTTGGTCGCGAATGAAAACCGATGCCTTGGGCAAAGCGAGGTGGACGCGCGCTGCCTGGACGGCGCTGATGGATTCGATTGTGCTGGCCAATTCGCCTTCCAGCGCGCGTTGATAGTTGACTTGTTCCAGGAACTGTGACGTGCCGAGTTTCTGGTTTTCCATGACTTCAAAACCGACGTTGCCGCCTTTTGGCAGGTCTTGCGCTGCCAGTTTCAGCCGCAGGTCATTGACCTGGTCGGAGGGCACCAGAATGGCCGTTCCGCCATCGCTGAACTTGTAGGGGACATTCATCTGTTCCAGCGCGGCGACGATGGCGCCGCCGTCTTTGTCACTGAAGTTGGAAAACAGGACGCGATAATCGGGCTTCTGGCTCCACAGCCAGATGACCGCCATGATGGCGATGCTGACGGCGACACCAAGTATCAAGCCGATTCTGCGTCCGTTTTCCGAACGCAGAAAATCCATCATCCCTGCCCTGTTTTCTGTAATTTCAGCCATTGGATTTTACGTGTATTTCCAATTGTGTTTTATACGTCGAGTGTCTTGATTGTCGACAGATTGCCTGATTGGGCAAAATCTCACAAACGCCACAAATTCCATCAAGATGGTATCAATGAATGGTATTTGCATGACATGGTAACGATTATCCGTCATTGTTTCTAGTCTAAAGTGTCGAACAGAGTGATTTTATGGCTTTTTATTTTTGTTTTGCGCTGTTTGGGGGAGGGTTAGAATGCCACCTGTGAGAAATGAGCGGTGGTGATTATCATGTCAATCAATGGAATTTCGATGGGTGGAATCAATGCGTCACAGATTTCGGCCATGCTGGCGCAGATTCGCTCGGTTTCTGCGCAAATACAACCGCCTGCATCATCGTCGGTAATGCCGACCGCCGGCACGACGAATGATACAGC
>JAJYGL010000163.1 GCA_021790625.1 Pseudomonadota bacterium
GTTTAATTTTCTTCGCCAAACCAGGCAGTTGCCAAAATCCGGCCCGCATAAGTCTGCGCTTGCTCAGCAAAGCACCAAGCGAGCAATTGCTCGCCGATCACAGCAACACTGGTACCGGATGAAGCCAGAATGGATTCGGGAATGTCCGGATGGTTGTCAAGATGCAGTCGTTCAATCGTGCCGTCCTTGGTCAGTACCCGTATCCGCTGCCCATCCCATTCACGTTCGGTCAAATAGCAGCCTGCGCGCACTTTGATGCCATACGGCACCAGTTTCCGGATCGGTAAGTCATCTGGTTGCAGTTCTTCGTGCCACGCTTCGCGTGCCGTGCGCTCGTCATCGCGCAGCACATCCTGTTTCCAGCGCCAACCATATTCCATCGCGGCGGCACGGCGGTAACACATCGACAGCCAGTCGATGTCCGGTACTTGGGTGTGTTCCGCCCAACAGGTCATGTTCTGGCGCAAGGCTTGTTCCAGCCATGTTCTGAACCCATCAGAAGGTGTTGCCACCGCTGCGGCAAATGCGGCTGCCGGAAATTGTAGCACAAAGCTGCTGCCCACCAATCCGGCCTGTGCGATCGTGGCGGCCCCACTGCCCGCCAGTTTGGCGCCGTGCAATGCAACATCCTGCTCGTGCAATTCAACCCGCAACCCCGCATCGCGACACACCTGCAACAGCGGCGCCAAAGCATGGGCATACCAAGCCGATGGGCGGGAGGGAAACCAGCTTCGGGGGGCAACCAGCACCACACAAACCTGATGTTCGTCCAACCAGACGCCACCGCCGCCCAATGGGCGGCGAAGCACCGGCACGTTGATATTCTGATTTATTTCCAACGCCAGCGACTGGTGTTGGCCAAGACATATATGGCTGTCGGTAATGCCCCACACGACCACAGGCGCATCGTTGGCCTGCATGCACTCAGCCACCCCGGCGTAGGCACTGTGATAATCAATTGCCCTGCATCTGCCCAAATCAATCCATCGTGCGATCAATTGCTGGATGATGCGTCTCCTGCCGATGCGTCATCATTCGGGGCATCACCATCCGATGCTTGCCCGTCGGGCTTGTTTTCATCCGACTTGAAAAATTTGCCGAAATAAAAATCGCGTTGGTTCAAGCGTTCAAACTCTTTTGCACGCGCGACCATTCCATCACGCAGAATTTCAGTCAGATATAAGCCTTGTTCGGCATCCAGAATGTGGATTTGTGTCAGCAACTCCTCGTCAACTTCAATGAAGTTGGTCGCCAAACCTTCCAATGGTTGCACATACAACAGCCAGGCGCGGTTGTCGCTGTCTTCCGGATCAAGCGCACTCATGACAATTTTACCCAGCCAGGCCAAACGGGCGGCCTGATTGAATTGCCCAATCCCGAGTTTTTTGCCTTTCTTGTATTTGTTCAACTCGTTCTTCAACGAACCGACATCAGTAACCTTGATGGATTTCAATCTATTTCTCCTTTATTCACCGACTGAACGATGCAGAATAACCTCAAGCACAAAATGGCTGCCCACATACGCCAACAACAACATGACAAAACCTATCCATGTCCAGCGTACCGCAACACGCCCTCGCCAACCCCAGAGGCGCCGACCGCTCAACAACAACGCATAAATTATCCAGGACAGGGCGGCAAATACCACTTTATGGCTCATCACGGCCGGTTTATGGAATAGCTCCTCGGAAAAAATCACCCCTGTCAACAACGTCAGCGTCAACAAAGCAAACCCCACACCAATCAACCGAAATAACACATTTTCCAGCGTCAGCAAAGGCGGCAACCCCGATAACAGGTTACCCTGTCCAATATGATGCAAACGTTTTTCCGCCACGGACATCAGCGATGCCTGCAAAGCAGCAATCGTGAACAGGCTGTATGCCAACATGGCAATCAACAGGTGCAGACGAAACATAAAACCATGGGTATTTACCACCAACCGATCGGATGGCAACCACCATGATAACGCCACCGATGCCGCGCCGATTGCAGCCATAGGCACGTGCAGTGCCTCCATACGCATGTGAAAACTCGCCATCCAGTAAATCAGCACTGTCAAGGCTGCAATCAGCGAGATGGCGTGTCCAACCCCCATTTCCAGACCTGCTGGCGACACCAAGGTCAGACGCAACACAATGAAATGCAGCGTCAGTGGCAGCAAAAGCAGATAAGATTCCCAGGCGACGGAATGAGGTTGTCCGTGCCAACGCGTGCGCCAGAAATGCCAGACCACTATAAGGTAAGCAATACCGGTCAGGGAATAGAGCCAATCAGTGACCATCTGAGGTAAAATAGCGGAACAATACAACCGGAGTGTACAACATCTTGCGCCAAAATGGGCGAGACTTTGGATAAACATCTATGCTGGAAAATCTGACCACCCGACTTTCATCCGTCATCAAAAACCTGCGTGGACAGGCAAAACTCAGTGAAAACAACATTCAGGACGCTCTACGCGAGGTGCGCATGGCCTTGCTGGAGGCTGATGTGGCGCTGCCCGTGGTCAAGGATTTCATTCAGAATGTCAAACAGCGTGCTATTGGCGCCGAGGTATTATCCAGCCTGACACCCGGCCAGGCGTTTATCGGCGTAGTACACAGCGAGTTGACCCGTTTGATGGGCAATGAAACCAGCGAACTGAATCTAGCCACCACGCCGCCTGCGATTATCCTGATGGCGGGCCTGCAAGGGTCGGGTAAAACCACCAGTAGCGGTAAACTGGCACTCATACTGAAACAGGCCAAAAAGAAGGTTTTGCTGGCAAGTTGTGATATTTATCGTCCGGCTGCCATTGAACAATTAAAAACCCTGGCAACGCAACTGGACATTGACTGGTTTCCATCCGATGCCAGCCAAAAGCCTCTGGACATTGCACTCGCCGCACAGGATTGGGCGCGTCGCCATTACCACGACGTGCTAATAGTCGACACTGCGGGGCGCCTTGGTATCGACGAAGCCATGATGGCCGAAATCAGCGCGCTGCACACAGCACTCAAACCCATCGAAATCCTGTTTGTCGTCGATGCCATGCAAGGGCAGGATGCAATCAACACAGCGCGGGCTTTTAACGACACTCTTCCGCTGACCGGCATCATCCTGACCAAGCTGGATGGCGACTCGCGCGGTGGCGCAGCGCTTTCCGTACGCCACATCACTGGAAAACCGATCAAATTTGTTGGCACCGGCGAAAAAATGAACGGATTGGAGCGCTTTTATCCCGATCGCATGGCCTCCCGCATCCTCGACATGGGCGATGTGCTGACCCTGATCGAGGACGCACAACGCAATGTCGATCAAGTCGAAGCGGCTCGTCTGGCCGACAAGATGCGTAGTGGAAAGGGCTTTGACCTGAATGATTTCAAGGCACAAATCCAGCAAATGCGTAAAATGGGCGGCATATCCGCATTGATGGAAAAACTACCGGGCACAGCCGGCATGAACTTGCCTGCTGGCGCGGACGACAAAGCCGTGAACCGGGTGGAAGGCATCATCAACTCCATGACACCACTGGAACGCAGAAAACCGGAAATCATCAAAGCATCGCGCAAGCGTCGCATTGCGACGGGTGCCGGCGTTTCGGTTCAGGAAGTCAACCGTCTGCTCACCCAGTTTGAACAGGCGCAGAAAATGATGAAAATGATGTCAAAAGGCGGACTGGCCAAAATGATGCGATCGATGAAGGGAATGCTGCCGGGCATGTAGGATGCCATAAGGAAACATTGAGTTTGCCAAACCGTCATCGCAACGATGTGGAAAAATCAATCGTTCCATAAGCCTCATCACCGCGCAATCCAGTTGACACCCAATGCCCGCAAGGCCAGAAACTCGGCTTCATTTCCTGCCTGCGCCCGCATTGTCATGCCCATGGCAACAGCCACTTCCCGCACATCGCGCACCAATGTCCGCACATTACCTGCATGTGGCAACCGTTTCACCCAATAGGATGGCAAACAGAGCATATCCGGTTTCCAGTGACGTAACCACGTCAAATCATGGTAAATGCTACTCACGTCATTCAAGCAATAACGAAACCCGTAATCGCGAGTAACCCGCACGAAATTCATCACTGCAGACAAATTTGTCGCCACGACTGCTTCCGAAAACCGAAACACCAGTCGCGCGGCAAACGGGCGATCACCAACAATGCGCAGCCATTCCCGCAATTCGGCATGGCAAAGATTTTGCACGGCCAATCCCACATTCAACAAAGCGTGCGGGTTGCGTTGCCAGATGGGCTCTTTTTCTACCAATTGTTGTAATTGCCAGACATCATCCGCCAATGTATGCGAAGCCATCTCCGACAACCGACGCTGAGGTCGTGCAGCATGCCCCGCCTTCCAGCGAATCTGTAACAGATATTCTTCCTGCACGGAATCCCGTTCCATCCCCGTCCACAATCTGCGCCACCCCGCCAGATCGCCCGGCATCCAGACTGTCGGAGCGCCAACCGACCGCACAGCAGCAGTGCCCTGCGCAGCACGGCGAGAAAAATATGCCGCCAGTCGCGCCTGCGCCAGCCATTGACGCGCACAGGAAAAACAATCATGCACAGCACTGATGCCGGATTGCCGCACCGGTACGGCCAGCAGAATCTCTTGCAGCAATATTGGCGCCTGTTCCGGGTCGGATTCAAACAACACAAAGCCAGTATTCCCGATCAAATGCCCGATAGAAATAGCCTGGCTTGCCAAGACCGATAAACGGGAGAACACATCCAGACACACCGATTCAGTCGCGCCTGGTTCCGTTTGCAACTGAACCCACGCCAGTTGCAGGCGGGATGACGCATGCCGTGCCCGTTGCAATACCCAGTCCAGCCTGGCCAACGCGGCAGACTTTTGCCACAAACGGCCTTTAGGCGCACGCCAGGTTTGCATCCATAACACAGCATAATCATCCAGTTTTTCCCGCAAACGCGCGCGATAGCGCAAGTGCGTACCAAACTCCGGCAAAACCTGCCAACCCTGCTGCCCGAACAAATGGTGCAATGTTTTGTTATCGTACTCCAGCACGGTCGTCGCTGCCCGATTGCTCAACACCCAAGGCTGCATTTGCGTTCCCGCCACCAGAATCTGCCACGGCACCATGCCGTGCTGCTGTGGTAATGCCAACCAATCTCCCACTGACAGCGCACCCAATACCAGACTGTCTTCGTCCAGTTGCCACGCTTCGAGCACGAATTGTGTACATGCCGGCAAAGCACGATTCCCCGCTGTCTGAATCTGTGTCACCCGCCGCCCGCGCGTCACACCAACGACCTGCGACAAGGACAGCAATTGCCGTGTCGCATCCAACCACGCCGTTTCGCGCAAGGCACCCTGCTCGACAATCCGCAACACCATGAGCGCCAGCAAACGGGACAGGCGTTCATCATAGAGTTTACCGGTGTCGTCCGCCACCGCATGAAACGCGTCCAGCAACACAATTGTTTGATACACGGGATGCTTTGCCTGCACCAGCACATCATCTTCCTGCAACAAGTGTGGCAATGCTCCCAGGGTCAATTTACGTATCAGTGCGGGCAAATCGTTTGTCAGCATATCCCAGCGTACGGTTTCATCGTGCCATCCCGCCAGCAACTGAAGCCGTTTTGCCAGCGCCAGGCGACAGGGTTCCGGTATCTGCTCAGCCACCATCTGATTGGAAAGCATCAGCCACGCCTCATCATCGAGCTTGCCTGATGCCAATCTGTCTGCCACTCCCTGACGAATGCTTTCCCGCCATGCATTCAACCCCGCTAACGCGCACGACGCGTCAAGTCGAGCGGAATCCGCATCTTTATCAGAGAACCAGATCATCCTGCCCAATTCGCCCTC
>JAJYGL010000086.1:0-2219 GCA_021790625.1 Pseudomonadota bacterium
CGCAGAGGGTTTCCAGCCGCCTGAGATAGGTCTGCGCATTGATTGGTAGTGCGTGAAAATCCTTGATGCCGACGGTCGTTTGTTCCCAACCTGGCAGTTCTTCGTAAACGGGTTCGCATAGCGCCAGGTTTTCGGCACCTACGGGTAGAATGTCGGATTCCCCCTGTTCAGTACGGTAGCCGATACAGATGCGCAGGGTTTCCATGCCGTCGAGTACGTCGAGTTTGGTAACGCACAGTCCGGATACACCGTTGATTTGAATCGAGCGTTTGAGTGCGGCGGCATCGAACCAGCCGCAGCGCCGTGCCCGTCCGGTGGTGGAGCCGAATTCGTGTCCACGTTCGGCCAATTGTTTGCCGGTTTCGTCGAACAGTTCGGTCGGGAAGGGGCCGGAACCGACACGGGTCGTGTACGCTTTGGTAATACCAAGAACGTAATGCAGCGTGTGGGGGCCGACACCTGCGCCGGTCGCGGCAGCACCGGCAATACAGTTGCTGGAGGTCACAAACGGGTAAGTGCCGTGGTCGATGTCAAGTAATGTTCCCTGTGCGCCTTCAAACAACAGATTGTGGTCGTGGCGGTTGGCTTCATACAGCAGACGCGGAACATCGGCGACCATCGGTTTGATGCGCTCGGCGTGCAGCAGCGTGGCGTCGAGGGTCTGGTTGAAATCGATCGTGTCGGTCTGAAAATAATGCTTGAGCGTGAAGTTATGATAATCGAGCACTTCGCCCAGTTTGGCGGCAAAGCGTTCGCGGTAGAACACGTCCTGTAACCGGATGGCGCGACGGGCAATCTTGTCTTCATAGGCAGGGCCGATACCACGGCCAGTTGTGCCGATTTTACTGCTGCCTCTGGCTTTTTCGCGAGCATTGTCGATAGCGATGTGGTAGGGCAGAATCAGCGGGCAGGCTTCGGATATTTTGAGGCGTGTGCTGGCATCAACACCATGACTGGCGAGCATATCCATTTCTTCCAGCAGTGCGGCAGGCGACACGACGACGCCATTGCCGATGAAACAGGTGACGTTTTGACGCAAAATACCGGATGGAATCAGGTGCAGGACGGTTTTTTGTCCGCCAACGACCAGTGTATGACCGGCGTTGTGACCGCCTTGGAAGCGAACGACACCTTGTGCGTGGTCGGTCAGCCAGTCGACAATTTTACCTTTACCTTCATCACCCCATTGGGTGCCGACGACGACGACGTTTTTACTCATGGTATTTCCTCAAGGTATTTTTCCTTACGTTTCTCTAGTGTGTGATGTGGTCAATCGGCGGCCGGGCGTGGCTGGGTTTCCCATTCGCCATCGGGATTCATCGCCAGAATCCGGTCATGATCATATTCGTGCCGGTGTAGCGCATGTTCGGGCAGGTCGACAATGACTGTTTCGCCCATTTTACGCAGGGCGTCAATTTTCTGTGACAGTTTTGCATTTTTGAGCCAAGGCGCCAGGATGGGTCTGCGTACAGACGGGCTGGGGAATTGGTTTGCCAGTTCGCGCAAATCCAGACTGAAGCCGGTAGCCGGGCGCGCGCGACCAAAGCTTTGTCCTACATTGTCGAATCGGCCACCCAAGGCCAATGGCACAGGATGGTTGCGCGTGTAGCCGGCGAACACGACGCCACTCTGGTAGTGATAGCCGCGTAGTTCGGCCAGATCAATGTTCAGCGTGACATCATTGGGCAGTTCGTTGATGATGGCGCGTAATTCTTCCAGCGCCTGACTGATTTCGACGAAGCTGGGCAGTTCGCGAAATGCGCGGTCGAGGGTTTCCTCGCCGCCATACAACGTCGGTAAGGTCGTAAATGCCGCCTGTACGTCCGGGGTGAGGTGTTGCGTTAGCTGACGGATAGCGTATGCGTTTTTGGCCTGGATGGCGGCGAATAGCGCCGGCTCGGTGTCGGAAGGAATGTTGGCATAATGCAACAAGCCGCGCAGGACACCGACGTGACCGAGATCCAGATACAAATCTTTGACACCGGCGAGCCGCAGCGCTTGCAGCATCAGCAGTTGTATTTCGACATCTGCTTCATATCCCCGATGGCCGTATAGCTCGGCACCCAGTTGCATCAATTCGCGTGATCCAGTACCACGTTCCGGCAAGGTGTGTATGACTGTGCCGGCATAACAGAGACGGGTAATGCCTTCCCGTCGCAGCAGATGTGCATCGATACGGGCGGTTTGCGGGGTAATGTCTGCACGCACCCCCATGCTTT
>JAJYGL010000086.1:2389-5740 GCA_021790625.1 Pseudomonadota bacterium
GCGGTGGCAGGCAGTAAATCTTCAATGTATTCGGGAAGTAACCAATTGTGCATAATCAGACCTGTGTGGTAAGACAAGATGATATTCAATGCGGATTTTATATGATGGCTGCGTTTGTTTCCGTTACATTCATCATGTCGCATTCAACATGGTGCAATATGTCAATATGTTCATACATATATTAATATGGTGCCAGTTTTTCTTTCGCCGCATCCGAAGCATTCCGGCGCGGTGTGAAGATATGTTGATGTGGCCGGAAGGTGTGTTCGGGAGCCATTTATTGTCGAATCATATACAGCCATGCGTTTGCTATTCGTCGTTTGCTATTCGTCGTTTGCTATCCGCCTATGGTTTGTCATTTTTAGGTGGAATCAGGTAATGAAAGAAGGGTGAATTGACGTCCAGTAGCAGGATGTGGTTTTTGTTGCCAAGACTGTCGCGGTAGACCGACAGACTGCGGTAAAAGGCATAGAACGCTGGGTCCTTGCCATATGCGGCGGCATAAATTGCACTGGCTTTGGCATCTGCATCACCCTTGGTTTCCTGTGCGTGCTGGTAGGCTTGTGCGATGATGGTGTCGTGTTCCTTGTCTGCGTCGATACGAATCTGGCTTGCTTTGGCAGTTCCCGCTGCCTTCAGGTTGACCAGGGCTGCTTTCTGGGCGGAAGCCATGTGCTGAGACAGCGCAGCTGCGGCGTCTGCTGACAAATTGATGCGGCGAATACGGACATCGATGATCTGAACGCCAAATTGACGTGCAGCCTGATCGGCATTTCCATGCAAGGCATCGAGTATTTGGGTGCGGTCACTGCCGAGCACATCGGCGAGCGGGTATTGAGCAACCAGTTTGCGCAGGTTGTCGTCGATATTTTGGGCAATGCTGGTGCGGACACGGTTTTCATCGCCATTGGTGCTGGAATAGTAGCGTTGGGGATCAGTAACGTGCCATTTGGCAAAGTAGCTGATGCCGACTTCCTGTTTGTCCATGGTCGTTACATGGCTTTGGCTCACGGGTTCAAGCGTCAATACCCGGGTATCAATCAGATGGACGATGTCCACCACAGGCCACTTTGCGTACAAACCTGGCGTGCGATTGACCGCGCTGACTTTGCCCAGGTGCAGAACCAGTGCGCTCTGTCGTGGGTCGACGGTATACAGGGACAGGCTCATTGCGAGCAACACACTACCGAGCAACAGGAACAGATAGACGAAGAGGCGGTTTTTCATGGTCGGTCTTCCCGGTCTCGGCTATGCATGTCAACGCGCGCTTCTTCACGGGTGTTCACTGTTTGGGGCGCTTCTGTTTGGGATGTGTCTGTTTGGGGTACGTCTGCACTAATCGGTTTTATCACTACCGGTACAGCATCTGTGACAGGAGCGGCTCCTGCCGGTGCAGGCGGCGGCAGGGGGGTGGATGGGGTTTTGCCGGCGGGTGTATTGGGTGGCGACATGAGTTTATCCAGCGGCAAATAAAATGTCTGCCTGCCGGTTTTGCTACCATCGGTTACGATGGTCGTGGCGTTGGACAGGATATGTTGCATGGTATCCAGATACAGGCGCTCGCGGGTAACTTGCGGTGCCTTGTGGTATTGGTCGAGGATTTTTTCAAAGCGTTCGGCGTCACCAGTGGCAGTGGCGATGGTCGTTTGCTGGTAGGCTTCTGCTTCTGTTTGCAGTTTGGCGGCAATGCCCTTGGCTTCCGGAATCACGGTGCCAGCGTACGCTTGCGCGGTCTGCTTGAGTTTTTCGTTGTCCTGCAGGATTTTGGCGGTATCGTCAAATACGGGTTGGGCGTCTGGCGGCGCCTGAACGCTTTGTAGCGCGACCTTGCTGATGCTTACCCCCGTGCCATAATAGTCCACCAATTCTTGAAGGCGTTGGGTGGCGTGTGCTGCGAGACTGTCATGATTGCCGTACAGAATGTCGTTGAGAGTCGATTTGCCAACCAGCGTATTCATGACGCTTTCGCTGGCCTGCCGCACTGCCTCATCTGGTGAGCGGTCGTTAAACAGCCACGCTTCGGGATCCTTGATGGTATATTGCACGGAAAATTGCAGGTCGACCATAGCGTTGTCAGCAGTGAGCATCAGGGACTCTTTGGGAATTTTGTTGTCGGTCGATTCTCGGTAACCGATGGTAGTGGTGTGAATATCGTCTACATTGACCGTTTCGACAGAGGCTATCGGGTAGGGCAGGTGCCAGCCTACGCCGGGTAATGCTGTGCCGGCATATTTTCCGAGAACCAGCACGATGCCGCGCTCGCCCGGTCCTACGCTGTAGACACCGGATGCGATCCACAGGGCGACGACTATGGCGACGATAATGGAAACTTTTTTGGCCGGGTTGCCAGGATTGCCCGGCAGGCGAGGTTTTCTTCCCAGCATTTTGCTGATTTTGGCGTTGACATCGCGCCAGATCTTATCCAGGTCCGGCGGGCCGTCATTTTTTTTACCCCATTGCGGGTCGTTCCATGCCATGCTTATTCCAGTTCCGGGCGGTATTCGCGCTTATCTGCGTTAGTTGTGTCGTATTGTTGTCGTAGCTGCCTCGTGTTTGCCAACGCATGACGCAAGACGTCGACCCCCGCGCCAGACAAGGCGCTCAGTCGAATAACGCTAATTTTACCATATTCATCGTATTCGATACCGGGTACGCTGTTGTTTAGATCAATTTTGTTGAAAATCAGCCATTGCGGGATGTCGGCTGCGCCGATTTCCTGCAGGACGCGATTCACCGCTGCGATGTGTTGATCGCGTACCGGACTGGCGGCATCGACCACGTGCAGCAGCAAATCAGCCTGACGGGTTTCTTCCAGTGTGGCATGGAAGCTCTTGACCAATGTGTGCGGCAAGCCGGTAATAAAGCCGACTGTATCGGACAATACCAGTTCTCCGGCATCTGGCAGATAGAGTTGGCGTGTGGTGGTGTCAAGGGTGGCAAACAATTGATTCGCCACATAGGTTCCGGCGTGGGTCAGACGATTGAACAGGGAGGATTTTCCAGCGTTGGTGTAGCCTACCAAGGATACCGACATGACGTCACCGCGCTGGCGTGCCCGGCGCTGCACACCGTGTTGGCATTGAACTTTTGCCAGACGCATTTTGAGCAGTTTGACCCGTTTGCCGATCAGGCGGCGATCTGTTTCCAGCTGTGTTTCGCCTGGGCCACGCAGACCAATACCTCCTTTTTGACGTTCAAGGTGCGTCCAGCCACGAATCAGGCGCGTAGACAGGTGCGCCAGTTGTGCCAGTTCCACTTGCAGGATGCCTTCTGCGCTTTTGGCACGACGGGCGAAAATATCCAGAATCAGTGTGGTGCGGTCGATGACCCGGCGCTGGATGATGCGTTCCA
>JAJYGL010000104.1 GCA_021790625.1 Pseudomonadota bacterium
CTCGAATTTGCCCGTTTCCATTACATTTCAGCACTGCATGGCAGCGGCCTCACCGGCCTGCTACGCTCGGTCGACGAAGCCTACAAAGCCGCCATGGCCAAACTGCCAACGCCGCTACTGACACGGGTGCTCATCGATGCCGTTGCGGCACACCAACCACCGTTCACCGGCGCTTTCCGCCCCAAATTGCGCTATGCGCATCAGGGAGGCATGAATCCGCCACTCATCGTTATCCATGGCAATGCGCTGGATCAAATTGCCCAAAGCTACCGCCGTTATCTGGAAGGTGTTTTCCTGCGCGCTTTCCAGTTACATGGCACCCCGCTTAAAGTACAATTCAACGTCAGCCATAATCCTTACGCGGAGAAAAAACCTGTCCGGGAAACGGTTTCCGAAACCCGCGCCAAGAAACGACGCGTTTTTCCGGTTCGCACAAACAAGCGAGCAGTACCAAAGCGCACACCATCAAAGTAGGACCATCAAAGTAAGATTTGACCCACCACCAACCAGAAAAGGCGCCAGTCGCCCCCAATGCGAAATATCAAAACAAAGCTTATGCTGACGCAATCCCTGCAATCAGTGTTTGCAGTTCCCCTGCTTCATACATCTCTTTCATGATATCCGAACCGCCGACAAACTCGCCTTTGACATACAGTTGCGGAATAGTCGGCCAATTGGCATACTCCTTGATGCCCTGGCGAATTTCTGGCTCGGCCAACACATTCACCGTAAACAGATCCTTGACACCGCTAGACTTGAGTAACTGCACGGCATTGGCAGAAAAACCACATTGCGGAAACTGAGGCGTGCCTTTCATATACAACACCACAGCATGTCCAGTCACTTGTTCGCGAATCTTATCCTGTACACTCATACCGCTCTCCATTATTTAATGACAATACCCGATGAAATTTATCGGGTATGATACGCCGCAGATAGCCAACACGTCAACCATTGCCTCGCTCCGGATTCACGATCAGTCGGCGTTCAAATTACAACGTCTCGTTACAACGCCTCGTTACAACGTTTCGCATAAAAACCCGGATGAAAACAAACACGCCGTCATTGTTTATCTGCCACAAAACGCAATACGGCGCTATTGATGCAATAACGCTGCCCTGTGGGCGGTGGGCCATCGTCAAACACATGCCCCAAATGTATGCCGGAACTAGCACTCAATACTTCCACCCGGTGCATGCCGTGACTATCATCTTCGCGCAATACCAACGCGCCCGGAACCGGAGCAAAAAAACTCGGCCAACCACTGTGGCTGTCAAATTTGGCATCGCTACGAAACAGTGGTTGTCCGGTCACTGCATCGACATATGTTCCAGGTTGATGATTATCCAGAAATGACCCGGTAAATGCGGGTTCCGTACCGCCGCGTAAAGCGATTTCCCGTTGCTCAGGCGTCAATATTTCTTCTCCTATCCAGCGCCAGAAACGGGGAACATCGCCATCATAACCGGTATAACGACCGATTTCCTGTCCCTGTTCAAACAACACGATTGTTGGCGTTGCCCATAATGCCGATTTCAACTTCCATCCCGTCGGTGGTTGGGCAGACAGGCTTGTGATGATAGGAACACTGGCGCGCCAATGTGACAACATATCGCGTGCAAACTGATGGCAATAGGGGCAATCCTTGCCTTCAAACACAACCAGCTGTCGCGCCTGATTTAATTGTCGACCATCCAGTACAGGTACATGCGCGCTATGCCGATATGTCACATCGCCCGGAAACGCCACCCCGGTCCCACCCAGACCACAATACCCATCCGGATGCTTTTGCAGGTATTTCTGATGCCAGCTTTCCGCTGGATAAAACCGTTGCAACGGAACAATTTCGGTGGTGATTTTGCCATAACCTGCGTGAGTCAGCGCTATTTGGTATGTTTGCCTGGTTTCTTCTGCCACCAAACGTTGGTCGGGCGAATCATATAAAATGACGCTCCGATAATTGGCACCGACATCATTTCCCTGGCGGTTACCTTGCGTCGGGTCATGGTTCTCCCAAAATGCCACCAAAATATGACGCAAATTCGTTCGCGCCGGGTCAAACGTCACTTTTACCACTTCAGCATGCACCGCATCGGCATGGGTCGAGGCGACGTAGCGATGGGCCTCAGCCAACACCGATTCGTAAGTGGGCGCAACACGCACCCCACCCGCATAGCCAACCTCCGTGGATATCACCCCGGGTTGCTCATCCATGCGTTTTTCAGCGCCCCAAAAACACCCCATCCCCAAAACGATGGACTCCGTATGCGGAGCTGCTTCGATGTTACCCGCTATCGCGTATTGATCCAGCATCAATATTCCCCATAACAAATAGCACCATGGTTTCATGTTTATCGCTCCGGCGCAAACTGAACATCACGCGTCAAAACCGGGACTTTTCTTTACTCGAAAAGTGCCACCAACCCCACAATAAACCCGGATCAGGTACAATGTGCAGCGTAACTGACACAAAACTTGCAACTTTTCATCAGCTCGGTTAGTCTTACTCGCATTGCTGGTTCACCACAAGGAAACAATATGCCTTACGATTATCCCTACGTCAACACGGCGACCGCCCCGGTTGCCGAACAACAAAAAGTCATGCGCAACACATGGATGATGCTCGGGATCACCATGATTCCAACCGTCATCGGAGCAAACATAGGCGTTCACATGAACTTCCTGTTCATGGCTCAGCATCCGCTCCTGTCATCACTGCTCATGCTCGCAGCCATGTTCGGCCTGTTCATGGGCATCGCAGCCAACCGTAACAATAGCATGGGCGTCGTACTGCTGCTCGGTGTTACCTTTCTGTTAGGGCTTATGCTCGGACCAATTCTGCAAGTCGCATTACATATGAGCAATGGCGCGCAACTGATTGGCATGGCAGCAGGTGGCACCGGCGCGATATTACTCACCATGTCTACCATTGCAATTGTCAGCAAAAAAGATTTCAGCTTTTTGGGTCAGTTCCTGATGGTCGGACTGGTGATGCTGATACTGGCATCGATTGCCAACATCTTCTTTCAGGTACCGGCCGCATCCTTGGCGATTTCTGCCATTGCCATCATGGTATTTTCCGGTTTCCTGCTGTTTGATGTCAGCCGTGTCGTACGTGGCGGAGAAACCAATTACATCATGGCCACACTGTCCATTTATCTGGATGTGTACAACATTTTTGTCAACCTGCTCAACCTGTTGATGGCCCTGTCCGGCAACGAGCGGCGTTAAAAACCGCTATTCCCGCCGGTCGCGTAACGGCGTGGCAGGATGTTACACTTACCCCGGCCAGAAGGCCGGGGTTTTTTATAGCCCAACAAAACACAACTCACTGTCGTGGATGCCGGATATTGTCCGGTAAGCCCGCAGTCGAAAAATTACTGCGCCATGGGTTGATGTCTAATCCGCCACGCCGGGTGTAGCGCGCATACACGGACAGACGCATCGGTTGGCACGCATGCAAGATATCCATGAAAATCTGCTCGACGCACTGCTCATGAAACGCCTGGTGCTGACGATAACCAATCAGATAACGTAACAAACCAGCTTCCTCAATCGGACTGCCGTGGTAGTGAATCTGTACACTGGCCCAATCGGGCTGCCCCGTTACCGGACAGTTGGACTTCAGTAACCGGGAAACAAGCGTCTGCTCTATCGGTGGCTCACTTGTTACCGTTTTCAATAGCCCTACGCCGTTATCATCAGGATGTATCTGCACGTCGAGCCGATCGAGTAACAAGCCAGGCAACTCAGCCATCGCCTCTCCTTCAAGAGAAGCTAGATGGCGCATCCGCACTTGCACCGCAGCACCTGCCACACGAGACAAATCAGCGGCTATTTGTTGCCGCACCGCCTCCATATCCGGCATATTCTTCTGACTGTAAGCATTCAGATACAGCTTGAGTGATTTGGATTCAATCATGAAAGGGGATTCTGCCGGAAATATCAGCGTTGCCAGCGCGAGCTCCGGCTTGCCGCGCATATTCAACCAGGACAATTCATACGCATTCCAGACATCCGCGCCAAGAAAAGGCAACGCGACACCCACGCCAATTTCAGCGCGCAATGGTGCCCTCGCCAAGGCAAACAAAATGCCGGCATCACGGCTAGCGGCATAATCTACCGCTTGCCCCAACAAACATTCTCCCGGCTCAACCATCCAGCGTGCTCACTGCATAGGGCAATTCCTGCCATGTCACCTGTTCGCCATCAAGGGAGCGCAAATGCAACGGATGACCAACACAACTCACCTGCACCACCGCCAGCGCGTCCCAGCCACCACTTGCCACCGACCTTGCCTGCACAATCATCCCACTGGCCTGATCGCCCATATCGGGGCTAAACAGGCTCTCACCCGCCGCCATCGACTCTGTGGCGTGAATACGGTACATGCGACGCTTCAATTTTCCCAGATACTGACTGCGCGCGACAATTTCCTGCCCGGTATAACAACCTTTTTTGAAATCCACCGCACCGATAAGGTCAAAATTTACCATTTGTGGCACAAACTGTTCTTGTGTTGCAGGCAATATTACGGGCACACCCGCCGCAATGTCCAAACCAATCCACTCGTCAATCGAAAGCGCCGTCGCACCTGCTGCCAGGGTAGTCGCCACGGTTTCACGCTGAGACAATGGCACCATCAGTTCATAACGATCATCAGCAAGCCGCAACACCATTAACCCAGCCGTTTCACGCATTGCCATGTTCTGGACGGGCAGCTCGGCCAATTGGCCAACCAGTGCAGCGGCACCCGCACCTGCCACACCAAACCGCTGCCATTCAGCCACGACATTCACCAATTTTGCCTTCGAGCGCAACACATACATCGACAAACGTTTCTGGATGCTTTCCTGCAAAGTTTGCGGCAACTGGATAAATACGGTATTACCAGACTGCCAAAGCAGAAAACTCGCCAGCAAACGTCCCTTGGGCGTACACATACCGCTATACTGCATGCGCCCGGAGGCCAATTGGCGTACGTCACTGGTTAATTGCCCCTGCAAAAATGTGATTGCATCATCACCCGAAACGGCAATCAACCCCAATACCGACAAATCGACATATCCCACATCCAACGCTGTCACCATCACTATTACCTGCCATAAAATTATTTTGATGCAGATATTGTACGTCAAAAACAAAAAGCCGACTCAAAGAGTCGGCTTTTCTTGCCACAGGAACAGCTGATTAGTTGCTGCCAGCAGGAGCGGCTGGAGCGGCTGGAGCAGCAGGAGCGGCAGCAGGAGCACCAGCACCAGCACCAGCACCAGCGCCAGCATCAGCAGGAGCGGCTGGAGCAGCGCCAGCAGCAGGAGCGGCTGCAGGAGCAGAGTTGTCAGCAGCAGGAGCAGCAGGAGCAGCGGCTGGAGCAGCAGGAGCGGCTGCAGGAGCAGAGTTGTCAGCAGCAGGAGCAGAAGTGTCAGGAGCAGGAGCTTCATCTTTTTTGCCACAAGCAGTCAAAGACAAAGCCATCAGAGCGGCGATCAGCAAGGAACGGGTCATTTATGTATCTCCAAATATTCAAAAAAACAGTCTTAGGTAAACTTGCACTCGCCAGAACGATAGCGCAAGTCTGGACGAAACGAAACCAAATTTTCGCTCGTGCTGAAATTATACGCAAAAAAACGAGTTTGTGTGAGTCTGTCATCATATTTTTCACAGAAAATGCACACCACGAC
>JAJYGL010000089.1 GCA_021790625.1 Pseudomonadota bacterium
CGCACGTGTCCATAGCTGGCGAGAATGTCAAATTCTTCGCCCAGATATTTTTTCAGGGTTTTTGCTTTGGAAGGTGACTCGACGATAACCAGCGTGTTCATGCCATGCGCTCAATGCAGAGTGGGCATGGCGTGTTGCTGGAACAGCATGTCTTCGAGTACGACGATATTTTGATCGGGATGCTGATGCCAGATGACCATCAGGGCAATCCAGCGCAGTGATTCATCGCGTTCGCCGTCTTCGGTTTCAGTCATGATATCGGCCATGATGGGGGCGTCATCGTGTTCACGTGGACGCATGGCTTGTTGGATAATCCATTCGCGCTGCAGGGTGTTGATGATGCCGTTTTGTTGCAAAAACATGAGAAAATTCATGCCATCGATACCGAGGTGATGTTGTTCTTCTATGGTGTAGCAGCGGATGGACGGTTGAGCCGGTTCTGCGTGCGCGGCGAGGGATATGGCGCTCATGCTGTCCAGATCACCCAGCCAGTTGAGCACTTGCTCGATGTCACCCTGCTCGAATCCGGCCGCATCCAGCTTGTTGGCCAATAACTGGCGGTTGGGGGTGCCGGAAATGCTGGGGTAGTGCCTGAATAAAAACAACAGGATTTCAAACATGGTATCCATCACTTAAGTACCCATCACTCACTAAAAACACGTTCATTAAAAAATACGTTGATACAAGGCACCAGGCAAAGCTGTTATCTGTCCGGCCAGTTCTTTTTCCAACAGCATGGCGGAAAGTTCGGATGCCGTCAACCCGGTTTGATGAATCAGGTCATCCAGACTGAACGGCGCATGCCCTATTTTGGCCCACAAAACGTCTGCCGCATCCTCTTTTATCGTCGGTTGCGGGTATATGGGGGCGGTGATCTGCAGATGCAACTCATCCAGAATGTCTTGTGCTGATTCGACCAGTTTGGCACCTTGGCGAATCAGAGCGTGGCAGCCGCGCGAGAACGGTGAGTGAATCGAGCCGGGGACGGCAAATACTTCGCGCCCTTGTTCGGCGGCAAGGCGGGCTGTAATCAGCGATCCGCTGTGTAGGGTGGCTTCTACCACCAGGCAGCCTTTGGCAAGGCCACTGATGATGCGGTTGCGGCGTGGAAAATGGTGTGTCATGGCAGGCGTGCCGGGCGGGAATTCGCTGAGTATCAACCCATGATCGGCGATACGGTGTGCGAGCTGACGGTTGCGCGCCGGATACACGATGTCCAGTCCGGTGCCGGTGACGGCGATGGTGCTGGCAGCTCCCATCAGACCACCCTCATGAGCGGCGGCATCGATACCAAGCGCCATGCCGCTGACGATGGTCAATCCGGCATCAGCCAGTGCATGGGCGAAGGCGCATGCATCACGCACGCCCTGCGGGCTGGCATGGCGGCTGCCCACGACGGCAAGCATCGGGCGTTGCAACAGTTCGCGCCTGCCTTGCAGATAGAGAACGGGTGGCGGATCGCCTGCCTGTAAAAGCAGTTCAGGGTAATCGGTATCCGCGAGTGTCAACAGATATCGATTGGGTTGTTGCAACCAGGTTTGTGCTTGCGCGAACCGGTTGACATCGTGACCCGTCTGCAGGGCATGTCGCTGTTTTTCCGGCAGGTGCTGGCGTAGCATGGCCGGTGAGGCGGATAACACCGCTTGCGGACTGCCAAACTGCGACAGCAATTGTCGCAGCGCGGCATTGCCCAGTTGTGGCGTCAATGTCAGTTTCAGCCATGCGTCACGCTCGTCGTCACGCCTCGCGTCGGTATCAGGAGCGTTGTCGGCTGGCGTGGGCATGGATGCGGTATGTTTGCCGGGACGCGTCAGGGGTTTTTGATGCCGTCCAGTGCGCTGACAGAAGCAGTAGAATTCATGATCATGGCGTAGGAAACCTTGTCAAATACCCGATACACCATACACAGGGCAATGCGGTTATCCGGCACAGGGATTTTCTGATCATGGTAATCGCGCGTTCTGCTGGCATCTTCGCCTTCGGTCACCGCATCGGTGTCGGTTGCCCAAGGCATATAGACGGTCTTTTCATGGAAAACATCGTTTTTTCGGGCGTGCGGGTTATGGTAAATGGCGAGTACGGTGCCAGTGTCCACACCATCAGTACGCCCCTTGTTGATAATGACGCTATTGTAAGTGCCGCCTTCCGCCATGATGTCTACCACGGACAGCACTCTGCCGATGATGGGTTTTGCCGGTTCATGCGGGACATAGCGGAAAGTTTCGTGTTCGGGGGCGGTCGTTGCGGGCAACAGACGGTCGTCGCGCTGGATTTCCTTGCTTGCCGCTGTAATCAGCAGGCGTTGTGGGTCACCGGGTTTGACCGTGCGGGCATCACCGAGCCAGTTGGCGCTGTAGCCCAGGATTTGTTTGGTATCCGGGTCGATGATGGCTTGCAGAGGGCGCACAATTTTCCAGTGTGTGACCTTGCTGCCGTCACTGGTCGCGTAGACTTTGTCACCGGTACTGACATCCAGATGTGCGTTCTGGTATTCGATGATGCGCGGTGCATGTTTCATGCTGTCGGTATCCAGCACAAAAGGCTGTACGGCAAAGGCACGGATGTCTTCTGCCGGAATGGGCAGAATGGCGCCATTGCCCAGCGTTTCGCTGCGTATGTGTGGTGAGAGTTTGACATCCAGTGTGTTATGGCCTGGTTCCAGTGACAGATGGGGTTGTCCATTGACTACGCTGAGTGTGATGACGTCCCCGGGGTAAATCCAGTGTGGGTTTTTGATTTCTGCCTTGTTCATGCCCCAGATTTGCGGCCATTGCCAAGGGTGGCTGAGAAACTTTCCTGAGATACCCCATAGCGTATCGCCCTTGACCACCGTGTAGTGCGCTGGCGCATCTTTTTTCAGAGGCAGGCTGTCAGCATGGCTGACCATTGCCACCAAACTGCCAAGCAACAGGGCGATGAGAGATTTTTTCATGTGATTTCCTCCGTCTTGTGTGGCGATTCACCGGATGGCTCAGTATAATAGTCCGATACTGCCACAGTTTACGGCAGATTTTGCATGTAATTGTTTAGATAAGCAAGTGGTTATGAGTAAATTGACGATTTTGCGCTATCCCGATAGCCGTTTATATACCAAGGCAAAACCCGTGAGCAAGGTGGATGATCGTATCCGCCAGTTGGCGCAGGATATGGCCGAGACAATGTATGAAGCGCCGGGTATCGGGCTTGCCGCAACACAGGTTGATGTGCATGAACAGCTGATTATTATTGATATCAGTGAAACACGCGATGCCCTGCAGGTGTTTATCAATCCGAATCTGGTGTGGACGGAGGGGCTCGCCGAACGGGAGGAAGGTTGTTTGTCGGTGCCGGGCATTTATGACAAAGTCACACGCGCCGAGCGTATCCGGGTGCGGGCACTGAATCTGGAAGGTAAGCCATTCGAGCTGGAGGCGGAAGGTTTGTTGGCGGTGTGCATTCAGCACGAGATGGATCACCTGTTGGGGAAGGTGTTTGTGCAATATTTGTCGCCGCTTAAACAGACACGCATTCGCAGCAAACTGAAAAAACGTCAGCGCGAGACCATGTAAATGCGTATTGTGTTTGCCGGAACCCCCGACTTCGCCAGTATCGCCCTGTCAGACATCGTGCAGGCAGGTTACGACGTCGTGACGGTGATTGCTCAGCCAGATCGTCCGGCCGGGCGCGGCATGAAACACACCGCCTGTGCGGTAAAGCGTACTGCACTGACATTGCAGTTGCCGGTCTGGCAGCCAGAGAGCCTGCGTGATGCTGCAGCACAGCAGTATCTGCGTGAGCTGGTGCCAGACGTGATGGTGGTGGCTGCGTATGGACAAATTTTGCCGCAGGCCGTGCTGGACATTCCGACTTTGGGTTGCCTGAACATTCACGCGTCATTGTTGCCGCGCTGGCGAGGTGCCGCGCCGATACACCGAGCGATCGAGGCGGGCGATTTGTGCACCGGCATTACCATTATGCGTATGAACGCCGGGTTGGATACTGGAGACATCGGGCTGGTGGGTGAGATTGCCATTCAGGCCACGGATACCACCGGCAGTTTACATGATCGACTGGCGCAACTTGGCGGGGAGTTGATTGTCAACGCGCTGGCGCAATGGCAGAGAGGTGAACTGGTGTTCCATCCGCAACCCGAAGCGGGGGTCAGTTATGCGGCCAAAGTGGGTCGTGAAGATGCCAGACTCGATGTGAATGAAGATGCGACAACGCTTGCCCGCCGCGTGCGTGCGTTTAATCCTGCACCAGGGGCATGGTTGCTGTGGCAGGGGCAGCCCGTTAAAATCTGGTCGGCATATGTCGTGTCGAATGCTGGTGAAGCAAGCCAGCCGGGGCAGGTGCTGCGTGCCGACGCGCAGGGAATTGTCATCGCCTGTGTTGCTGATGCATTATGCATCACCGAATTACAGGCTGCCGGCGGCAAGCGGTTGACTGCTGCGCAATGGCTGGCAGGGCATCCGGTGCCGGAAGGATCGGGAATCTGTCAGTCTTGATTCGTCGTGCCGTGCAGTCGTTCTGCCCTTTGGGTCGTAATGGGCGAGTTTGAACGGTAAACCAGATTTTCGATCATCTTTTGGCGTCACGGAAACGCATTTTTGATCCAGTGAGGGGTGGCTTGGTCGCCTTGCAGTAATACGACGTCGAAGCGGCACGCGGGCAGGCGGGATAATCGGGACAGATAGACTTCAGCGCAGATCATCAATTTGTGTTGTTTGCGCTGGTCGATGCTGGCCAGTGCGCCGCCAAAGGCTGCGTGACGGCGCTGTCGGACTTCGATGAATACCAGCGTGTCTCGCTCACGCATGATGAGGTCGATTTCGCCCATGCGGCAGCGATAGTTGCGGCTGATCAGCGTTAGCCCTTGCCGGGTGAGAAAATATTCTGCCTGTCGTTCGGCGGCGCTGCCATCAGCCATCGGAATCCTTTTTTGTTTGCCAGTTTGCACGCGGCGGGCGACAATAGCGGCATGAATACATACGGGACATTATATGTGGTGGCGACCCCTATCGGCAATCTGGCTGATTTGAGCCAGCGTGCGCGGGAGGTGTTATGTATGGTCGATTGGGTGGCGGCTGAAGATACGCGGCACAGTGGACCGTTGCTCAAACACGTTAATAGCACGGCGAAACTGTTACCCTTGCATGAGCACAATGAGCAGCAGGCAGCGCCTGCGCTGATCGCTGCCTTGCAATCCGGCAAGAACATCGCGCTCATCAGCGACGCCGGTACGCCCGCCATCAGTGACCCAGGTGCAATGTTGGTGGCGCAAGCGCATGCGGCTGGTGTGCGGGTGGAACCGGTGCCAGGGGCGAATGCGGCAGTGTGTGCGCTGTCAGCAGCGGGGCTGACCAATCCAGGTTGGTTGTTCTATGGGTTTTTGCCGGCGCGTGATGCGGCGCGTCAATCAGTATTGGAGAAATTGGCGGATTTGCCATGGCCACTGGTGTTTTATGAAGCGCCGCACCGTATTTTGGCTTCGGTTGCTGCGTTGTACGCCGGGTTGGGTGAGCGACGTCTCGTCATTGCGCGAGAATTGACCAAGCGTTATGAATCGATTCATGTCTTGCCGTTGTCCGAAGCCGAGGCGTGGCTTGTTGCCGATGGGCAGCGTCAAAAAGGCGAGTTTGTGCTGGTGGTGTCGCCTGCCCCGCCGGTTATCGCAACGGAGACTGA
>JAJYGL010000167.1 GCA_021790625.1 Pseudomonadota bacterium
GCAGAAAACGGGAGATGGCATCTTGCCATGCGACGGTTTCTGTTTCGCGTTTGGGTGATTTCCATTGCAGATTCCAGCCGGTGAGGGCGACGACAACGAACAGCGTATGCGCCATCATGCGTACGGGCGCCTGTACAGCCGACAGCAGCGTTTCCAGCGCGCTGCTTTTGACGAGAGCCAGTGTACCACCATAGTTGGATTGTTCTTTTTTGGCGATGATGCTGGCAATCGCCAAAACACGGGGAAGGAACAACAGACCGAGTGTGACTACCCAGAGTGAGGCCAGCGAGGATGAAATGCCAATCCAGCCAAGCGGACTGGTATCAACGGGATGTGCTGGTGACAGACGCATGGCAACACTGACCAACAGGAAAATGAGCCACAGTGGCGCGGAAACATACGCCATGACCCCAGTCAATAGCATGGCGCGGTGGACGGGTTTGAAACCGGGTTGAGTGACGAGGCGGAAATTCATCAGGTTGCCCTGACACCAGCGGCGATCGCGTTGCAGTTCTTCAAGCAGGTTGGAGGGTTGTTGTTCATAGCTGCCTTCAAGGTCGGTGGTCAGCCAGGTCGAATATCCGGCGCGACGCATGAGAGCGGCTTCTACAAAGTCGTGAGACAGGATTTCTCCCGATAAACCACCTTTGCCGGGCAGTTTTGCCAGACCGCAATGCCGCATGAACGGGGCGACGCGGATGATGGCATTATGCCCCCAGTAATGCGACTCGCCCAGTTGCCAGTACAGCATGCCTGCGGTAAACAGGCGACCAACTACGCGCCCGGAGAATTGTTGTGCGCGGGCGTGCAGCGTTTGTACGCCACAGGCGCGCGGTGCAGTCTGGATGATACCTGCATCAGGGTTGGCTTCCATCAGGCGGGCAAGCATGGTCAAGGTCTCACCGCTCATCACGCTGTCAGCATCCAGCACAATCATATAACGGTAATTGCGCCCCCAGCGTCGGCAGAAATCGGCGACATTGCCCGCTTTGCGGTGCGTGCGACGGCTGCGCAGGCGATAATAGACGCGGCATTGGCCGGCCATCTGTTGTTGTAGTTTTGCCCAGGCATTGCGTTCTTGTGTCTGTAGCGCTGGATCCAGTGTATCCGAGAGGATGAACAGGTCGAACAATTCGGCGTGCTCTGTTTTGGCCAGCGACTCGCAGGTGGCATAAAGACCGGCAAATACCGTCGCGACCGGTTCGTTGCAAATGGGCATGATGATGGCGGTTCGGGCGTCGTTCGGTAGAGCTTGCTTGCGCGCCTTATCCAGCGACAGGGCGTGCGGGTCGCTGCGCCATTGCGACCATAATCCCATCAATGCAGTGACAAAACCGGCCATAATCCAGCCAAACAACACAGCGAAGACACCGATCTGCAGATTTTGCAGCAGCGGATCCATGCTGACTGGCTGGTTGCTGGAGAGATAGTCGGCAGCGCCCAGCGTACTGATGGCTATGATGCCAACGAGAACGTGCCGACGCTGGTTGGCTGCCGTTTGCCAGCCATCTTTCATTGTTTGCTGCCGATTTTTGGGTAACAAGACATTTTTCAGCATGATGCGCAATCCCTGCCAGAAACCTGTCCACGGTGCGGGAACCATGCTGCCACGATGTATCTGGGGTGCTAGCGGGGCGGAGTGTTCGACTGGAGTGGATGGCATGGTATTTATGCTGGCAAGTTAAGGTCGTTGTAACTATAAGCAATTAACGTGCCATTTTAAAAAAATCTAAATAACATGATGAATATAAATATATTTTATTTCTTGTCTCGTTTTGTTTTGGCAGTGCTTTTATCCGGGTTGTCGCCATTTGACGACAGCTTGGGTTGGCGAAAAGGATATTTTTTTATAACTTATTGAAAATATTATATTTTATTCTGTCTCTGATTGGAGACAACTGTTGTTGGGGCGCTGGTATGTTCTGTTAGACCAAGGTGAGCACGTGAGAAGCAATATGGTCACCGGCCTTCAGGCCGGTGACCATTACCGTCGGTGCGGCACGAGAAATCAAGTCATTGCGATTCTCGAAAAGGATTCTTGAAATTCTATTCTTGATTGCTTATCATCTCAATGAGTTTCGACAGGGAGTGACGCATGGGACAACTCGATCGCATTACCCAACAGCCCGAAGTGATGGGTGGCAAGGCGTGCATTCGTGGCATGCGGGTCACGGTGGGCATGGTCGTCAGCCAGATCGGCGCAGGTCACAGTGTCGAGAAGTTCTTGCCGACTATCCCTACCTGGAGCGCGAGGACATCATGCAAGCGTTGCGCTATGCTGCGTGGCGGGCCGAAGAACGTGAGGTTGTGCTGACCCACGCATAAGGAAGGATGCCCCATGCGACGACCGTCTGTTGTGCTTGACATGAATCGAATCGCAGTGCGTGAAGTGGTAGGCCGCTTCCGCACCGCGAACCCGCGCGTCTTCGGATCGGTGCTGCATGGCACCGACCGCGATGGCAGCGACCTCGATCTGCTGGTCGATGCGCTGCCTGGTGCGACGCTGCTCGACCTAGGCGGTCTGCAAGTCGAGCTGGAATCGCTGCTCGGCCTCCACGTCGATTTGCTGACACCTGGAGACCTGCCGCCGAAGTTCCGGGCCAAGGTGCTCGCGGAGGCGCAGCCGGTATGAGTGAGCAACGTCTTCCCGATTACCTCGAGCATATCCAGCAGGCTGCAACCGATGCGTGCAGCTTCGTGGAAGGACTGACCAAGGACGACTTCCTGGCCGACAAGCGCACCCAGCAGGCCGTCATCATGAGCCTCATCATCATTGGCGAGGCCGTCACGAAAGTGATGGATGGCTATGCCGAGTTCGCCCAGTCACACAGGCAAGTGCCGTGGCGCAATATGCGCGGCATGCGCAACCGCATGGCCAACGGCTATTTCGACATCAACCTCGATGTGGTGTGGGAGACAGTACAGGAATGGCTACCGGCGTTGCTCAAACAACTGCCCGCCGTGCGTCTGGATGTCGACGACGAAGGCCGCAATGCCCCTGGAAAGGAACCATGACGAATTGTTGTGAAGACAAGGGCTGCGAAATATCAGCCATGCGTGCAAATCACAGTCGCGTACTGTGGATTGTGCTTGCCATCAATGCCGCGATGTTCCTCATCGAGGGTGTAGCTGGCTTGCTGGTCAACTCAACCTCGCTGTTGGCCGATGCACTCGACATGTTGGGCGATGCCTTGGTGTATGGCTTCAGCCTGTTCGTGCTTTCACGCACGGCACGATGGCAGATCGGAGCCGCCCTGGTGAAAGGCGCATTCATGCTGGCCTTTGGGCTCGGGGTGCTGGGGGAAGCTGCCTATAAGGTGTTTATTCCAGCCATGCCGGGCGTCGAAACGATGGGCATCATCGGCGGTCTCGCGCTCGTCGCCAACCTTACGTGCTTTTTCTTGCTGTATCAACATCGCAGCGACAACCTCAACATGAGTTCGACCTGGCTATGCTCGCGTAACGACTTGATCGCGAATGTCGGGGTGTTGCTCGCCGCCGGCTGCAGTTATCTGTGGGCGTCCCGTTGGCCTGACATCCTCGTCGGTAGCATCATCGCCGGATTGTTCCTGCATTCCGCAATCGGAATTCTGCGTCAATCGCTGCGAGCGATACACGCGCCCGCAAAGTCTGTCGTCACAATTAAGCCTCTGTGAGATATCATGTTGATCGGCTATGCGCGTGTCCCGACTCAGGATCAGAACCCTGAGCTGCAACGCGAAGCCTTGACCAAGGCCGGGTGCCAGAAGTTCTTTGAGGACAAGGTGAGCATGTGGGAATAAATCAGTGGCTCCGTAAGGCGTCAACTCATTCGTTGTGGCCATTTTCTTGTGGTATGGAATACACGCAAAATTTCAATGGCACCACCACGAACCCGGTACGGTAGGATATAAGGGAAACGGGGCACGACAAGTTCACGCGTCCCTGCAATACGACCAGGTCGCCCCATATTCGGTTGATCTGCAAGCATAGCAGCACTGGCATGTAGATGGTGCACAAATTCTGATGCTATTCGAGGGTTATCTTTTGCTATGTATGTGGCTTCCTCGTTAAGGTTCTCCAGCGCTCGGCGCAACCACCTAACTCGCATGCTTCCTCAGAATGGCATTTACTTCGTCATCAGACGCGAAATCACCCGCATCCGCTTCCTTGATGGCTTGTTGAATTTCCCCGACTTGCCATGCCTCCAAGTCAAGATACTGCCGAATGGCTTCGCTAGCCAAGTAGGACTTAGTGCGGTGAGTGGCTTCAGCCAGTTTATCCAACTGATTTCGTACTTCCACCGAAACGCGCAAAGTCAAGGTCGCTGTGTCCATGATAAATACCCCGTGTTAATATGTGTACATTGCAATAGTAGCATGAGTGATGCCACGCCCCAAGCCCACTGAACGTCCGTTACCTATACCGAGTATATCGAGATTGCCGCAGGTCGGAAATCAAAATCATGAATTTGTGGACTACCTTATGCCAACAATTGCCACTCAAAAGCGACCATCACAGCAAAACCCGGAATTCCACCAAACAGGGCGGGGTTCGGCGCTCCTACCGGCCTAAAGGCCGGGGTTTTAAACCAGCAAGGAAAAAAGATAAAAAATCGGGTGATGAGAACGTTCGGTCAGAAAGTTTGCTGCGCGGGCGGCGTGAGTAGTGTGCTGATGGTGGCGGCCTGAGTGGCTTGCGCATTGAATAATGCCTGGGAAACCTGGGCGGCGGTGGTGCTGGTGGTCGTAGATGTATTGATCGAGCTGGTGTAGGGGGATTGCAGTGCGCTGACGGATGTCATGAAGGGGGATGAATTGCCGGACGATCCGGAAAACAGTGCCGATACGGTGCTGCTGGCGTCAGTCTGAATGGCTTGTTCGAGTGCACTGACCTGGCTTGAGCTCAGTTGTCCTTGTGCATTATAGGTCAATGGCGGCGTGTTGGAAGTGCCGTTCAGGGTGACAATGGCGCTGGATAGGGTGTTTTGTGTGTTGTCTGAAGACGTGTTGCTGTTTGCAGCGGTGCTGCTGTTCGCGGGAACCACTTGCGCCAGAGCCGTTTGCAGAATGGATGTAGCAAGGCTGGCGACGGTAGACATGGCGGGTTCCTCTGAACAAAGGTATGGCACAACGCAGTTAACGGTTGGTTTTGGCGAAACTTGAGAGAATTGTTGTGCAAAAAGGCGTCATTGCGGTTTGAAGGCGTCGAGTTCCAGTTGGTGGCGTTGCAGTAATTTGTAAAACTCGGTGCGGTTGCGTTGTGCCAGACGTGCGGCAAGGCTCGCATTCCCGCCAGCCATTTTCAGAATGCGTACCAGATAGTCGTGTTCAAAGCGTTTTTTGGCTTCTTCAAGTGACAGGGGGGTATTTTCGCTGTAGATGGCGTGTTGCAGCAACGCAGCAGTGATCAGCGGCGTGGCAGAAAGTGCAATGCTTTGTTCCACCACATTTTGCAGTTGACGGACGTTGCCGGGCCAGTTGGCATTGATAAGCATTTCCATTGCTTCTGGGGCAAAGCCACGAATATTCTTGTGATATTTGTTGGCCAGGTTGGTCAAGAAATGGTTTGCGAGCAAAGGGATATCTTCGCGCCGCTCGTTTAATGACGGGATGACGAGTTCGATGACATTGATGCGATAATAAATGTCTTCGCGAAAACGCCCCGCGATGACTTCTGC
>JAJYGL010000277.1 GCA_021790625.1 Pseudomonadota bacterium
TGAACTAGCCAATAACGAGCAGTGTTGCCTCATCGTCACCACCGGCGGAACCGGTCCGGCACGGCGCGATGTCACCCCCGAAGCAACCGAATCTGTCTGCGAAAAAATGTTACCCGGTTTTGGTGAATTAATGCGCACAGCATCGCTCAAAGTAGTGCCGACTGCCATCCTGTCGCGCCAGACCGCCGGTATTCTCGGCCGCAGCCTGATCGTCAACCTGCCCGGTAAACCTTCTGCGATTGCCGATTGTCTGCGCGCCGTTTTTCCAGCCATCCCCTACTGCATCGACCTGATAGACGGTGATTACCTGGAAACCCATGCCATGTTCTGCCCGGCCTTTCGCCCGGCACACGCCCGCAAAAAGCATGCTTGAGATTCAAATCCGTTAGAATACACGTAAAATATACTGAATATACTGAAATACTTGGCAGGTATTTTTAGCGTAAGTTCATTATGGCTGGCTACCATAACCAAGCATAGCATGATAATTGCTTGGGATAATTGCTTGAGATAATTACTTGGGGTAATTGTCTGGATCATAACGATTGTGCCTGCGACACATAAAAAAGGGATAGATATGAAAATCTGGCTCAGCCTGTTACTGTTACTGATAACCACCACCACGCATGCCGCCACACTCACGATTGCCGCCGCTGCAGACCTGAAATTTGCCATGGCAGATATCATTCAGGATTTCAAACACGCCCACCCCGATGCAACCATCAACACCGTTTATGGGTCATCGGGCAATTTTTACACCCAGATCACCCAAGGTGCGCCTTACGATGTGTTTTTTTCCGCTGATGTGCGTTACCCGAAACGGCTGGAACAAGCCGGCAAAACCGCTTCTCCTGTCGTACCCTACGCATTTGGTCGTCTCGTCTTGTGGAGCAACAGCATAGACGCCAGCAAAATGACGTTGGCCAGCCTGACCAATCCGGCCATTCAGCACATTGCCGTCGCCAATCCGAAGCATGCACCCTATGGCCAGCGTGCCGTGGAAGCCCTGCATGCGGCAGGCGTCTGGTCGCAGGTTGCACCCAAGCTGGTCTATGGCGAAAACATTTCCCAGACCACCGAATTCGTGCAAAGCGGCAATGCACAGGTTGGCCTGATTGCGCTTTCGCTCGCCGTGAGCCCAAAACTGGCCAGCCAAGGCAAATACTGGCTGATTCCCGATACGCTGCATTCACCGATGGAGCAGGCCTACGTCCTCACCGATCACGCAAAAGGTAACCCGCTGGCACAGCAATTCGTTACCTACCTGGCCAGCCCTGCCGGACAGGCAATATTCGTCAAATATGGATTCACGCTGCCCGACAAACAATAATCTGTGGCTCGCGCCCATCATTTCATCCCATGTTACTCTCCCCTGACGACTGGCAAGCGCTGCTGCTGACGCTGAAACTGGCTACGACCGTCACTGTGTCGCTGCTGTTGCTCGGTACGCCGCTGGCCTGGTGGCTGGCGCGCAACCCGTGGAAATGGACGCGGACGCTGGGCGCGCTGGTCGCACTGCCGCTGGTATTGCCCCCTTCCGTGCTGGGGTTTTATCTCTTATTGTTCATGGGGCCGGATGGCGTGATAGGAAAACTCATGCATGCCCTGCATCTGGCCGCACTACCCTTTACCTTCAACGGACTGGTCGTGGCTTCCATGCTGTATTCCCTGCCCTTCATGGTGCAACCGCTGCAAAGCGCTTTTGAATCTCTGGGCAACCGGCCGCTCGAAGTCGCGGCCACACTGCGCGCCAGCCCGTTGGATGCCTTTTTTACCGTCGCATTACCATTGACCTTACCCGGATTCATGGCCGCCATCGTCCTTACCTTCGCCCACACCGTAGGCGAATTTGGCGTGGTGCTCATGATAGGCGGCAATTTGCCCGGCATTACCCAAGTTGCTTCCGTGAGTGTATTTGACCATGTCCAGTCACTGGAATACCACGCCGCCTCACGGCTTGCAGCCATCATGCTGCTGTTTTCCGTTCTGGTGTTGATTCCGGTGTATGGCTGGCGCGCGCACCGCGAACAACACAGTCAGCATGATTGAGCCATGACTGAACACACGCCATCCAGTCTCATCGAGGCAAAATTTTATCTGCCACGGCGCAATTTTCTGCTCGATGTACAATTCACCCTGCCCGCTCACGGCATTTGCGCCATCTTTGGTGCATCCGGTTCGGGCAAGAGTACGCTACTGCGCTGCATGGCCGGACTGGAGCGCGCACCCAACGGCTATTGCAAAATTCATCAACACGTCTGGCAGAATGAAAAAACCTGGCTTCCTACCCATCAGCGCCCGATTGGCTATGTATTTCAGGAAGCCAGCCTGTTTCCTCACCTCACCGTCAAACAAAACCTGCAATACGGCGTGCGCCGCATCCCCGCGCCGCAACATGACCCGCAGCATGACAATGTCGTCTCCCACATCATCCAATTGCTCGACATCGAACATCTGTTACCGCGTAAACCGCAAAAACTATCTGGCGGCGAACGCCAGCGCGTCGGTATTGCCCGTGCGCTGGTCATACAACCCCAACTACTGTTGATGGACGAACCACTGTCCGCCCTCGACGACGCGCGCAAACAGGAAATTCTGCCCTATCTGGAACGCCTGCGTGACGAACTGTCCATTCCCATTCTGTATGTCACACATAATCAGCACGAAGTCATGCGCCTGGCAGATCATATCCTGCTACTCGACCAGGGCCGCATTACCCTCAATAGCCCATTGACAGAAGCGCTTGGTCAGTCCGAATCACCCTTCTCCATGGTTCAGGAAGCCAGCGTCCTGCTCCACACCCGCGTCGCACAAATCGACACCGCATGGCAATTGGCGCGCATGGACTTTGCCGGCGGCAGCCTGTGGCTGCGCAACGAAAACCTGAGCGTCGGGCAATCGGTACGTCTGGAAGTGCTCGCCCGTGATGCCAGCCTTGTGCGCGAACGCCCGCAGCACACCAGCATCCAGAACATCCTGCCCGCCACCATCGCCCACATCGGCAGTGGCAAACATCCGGCACTGGCACTTATCACCGTCCACGTCGGCGACACCCCGTTTCTGGTACAAATCAGCCGTCGCGCAGCCCATGACCTGCAACTCGCACCTGGCCAAAACTGGTGGCTGCAAATCAAAACCGCAGCGTTGGTGCGATAGAAATGGCCGAAAAAAACCCGCGCACACGGCGCGGGTCAAAACAGTTGTTGCAACTACCCGATGAATCAGAATGGGTAGAAACGCAAGCTGGTCTCGATCATGTTGTCGGAGGTGCTGGGCGAGAATGCGCCATACGTACCGGCCGCCACGTTGAAGGCGTCCAGCGTGGCATGCGTATACTGCAGACCCAGTTTGGCTGCACCATAACTGCCCTTGTACACCGCCCACCACAGACCAATGGTTTCCTGAATGGAATCCTTGATGTCGTATGGCGAGTAAGTGCCGCCAATGCCGGTGTTCAGGTAGCCAGCATTCCCTAGGCTCTGGTTGTTGTTCACCACCGCGTTGTTCCCATAACCGTAGGTCGTGCCGCCAACGGTATTGGTATAACCGCGCACGAAATCTTCACCGACGTCGGCGTATATATCCAGTGTTGGCTGCACGTGCCAGGTAATGCCGCCCAGCATCGAACCACCGGTCAACGGATGCAGTTCACCGTTCGACGCGTAAGTGGCGTCAGCCAGGCCCGTGTCGCCATAACGACCCACGCCATCGCCATACAGGCCGCTCAGATTCACGTCCAGCGTGTGCGGAACCACAGGAATCACCGCACCCACGCCCAGCGATCCGGCCCAATCGCTCTGGTTTGCGCCAGCAACGCCGGCACCGTTATACGTGCTCTGGAAGTTGCGCAGCATGCCGAACACTTCATAATGGCCATAGTCGGTTTCTGCGGCGAGCTTGCCGATGATGTCAGGATACCTGTTGACCGAATAGTTGCCGAACGCAGCAGGCGTTAACAGACCGCCGCCCACGGCGGGCAGTGAATATATGTTGCTGGTGCCCGGAGTGAAGGTACCGCCTACACCGGAAGTCTGCGCATTCTCGATCGACAACGCAGCCCAGAACTTCTTGTCCCAATCCTTGACCACGCGAATCTGTGCCTGACGCGCCCATACGAAGCCAGGATAGTACGCTGCGTCAATCGTGAGCGGGATTTCCTCGTTGCGCGGCGTGATGCCCTGCGTGTTGAGCGTGGCCAGCGACCAGCTCTGGCCAGCCAGCAGATGCCAGCCGCTATCCAGCCAGTCGATGTTGGAATACAGATGCCGCACGCGCATGGTGTACGAGTTGCTCTCGTTGGAGTTCGCCGTCGGTGAACCACCCAACCAGTCCGTCTCGTAGTAGCCGGTGACCACGGTGTTCGGATCGATATTGCCTTGCGCCATGACCGCGAAGCGGGACTGGCGTGCCGTCATGCGAAATTCGCTCTGGTTATAGTAGGAGCCTTGATCCGTCAATTGTTGTCCCGGGGTGAGTACCACGCCGTTCGGATTAGGGTTAAAGCCAATGTGGGCATACGGCGTGTTGATGTCCGACTCTAGGTTGCTGGAGCGAAACACATTTTCCTCTGCGAGGAAGCCACCGAAAGTGACCGTTACCCCGTGCATCTTGAACCCGCTCTGATTCTCGTACGTCGTCGGCATGGCGCCGGACTGCGCGGTGTACGACTGAATCTTGCCCGCCATGTCCTGATTTTGACTCTTGACTTCAGTGGTCTGGGTTTGCAGATCCTGCAAACGCTGTTCCAACTGCTGAATCTGCTGCTGCATCTGTTGCAACTGATCGTTGGTGCTGTCAGCGAATGCTGCAGGCGCTACGCCAGCGGCCACAACGGCGGCAACCAGCAGGCTTAATTTACTACGCATAAAATGGTGTTTAGACACGAACTTCCCCTTCCATCAAACATCACAAAAAAAACCCGGCCCGACCCTTCAGCCAACCCGGAATCCGCTGCGGAGTATAAAAGGCAAGTTCCCCAAAACAGTGATTGTCACAAAAAATTCACATAGGGAATGTTGCTTTACAACAACGCATCGACAATTACCGACAACGTCTAAATAAACATACCAACAGAGATATTAAAGATATATAGTGATCCGTCTCCAGAAGTTTATGCTATCGATTCTGGATCTACGGAACAGTCTTTTCTTTATGATTATGGTTTTATTTTAATTATCTTTATAATTATCTTTTTGATTTTATTATTATTTTTTATTTTTATTGGAACTTTTCCTAGATTATAGTTTTTTTCTTTTGATTGTGCAATATTTTGCAGAATATTTTAATATTTTTTTATGAACAATTATCGCCATCATTCACACAACCAACTTGCTACAGACCAAACAAGGTATCACCCGAAATTCAAACGAAGGCACGCATGCAATCATTTTTTGCGAGCGCCCCGCCAGTATCCCAGCAATATAGATCAGCGGTTCCCTAGGTGCGCCAGCGCACGGACGACCGAATAGCCGCGTTGTTACTGTAAATAACGCCTAGCGAATTTCCCTCTGCTCTACCAGCAAGTAGATGGTGAAATGGTTTAGCGATACAAATGGCTGAGGGTATCTCGTCTCTGGCTAACCATTTCTAATATGGTAGTTCAAACCACAAGGACAAATGCATGCACATCGTCACACTGGAACACAGCAAAACGGCT
>JAJYGL010000098.1 GCA_021790625.1 Pseudomonadota bacterium
TTTCTATCTCTCCGGCGGCATGCAGGACACAGCCCAGATTGTTCCACGCTTCCAGAGAATAAGGATTATGTTCCAGCGCATGACGGTACCAGAAAATGGCTTGTGCGGTATCGCTCTGTTGCAACATTCCGGCAAGATTGACGGCTGCTTCGGTATGCGCCGGGGCGATTTGCAAAACGGCGCGATAAGCCGATGCCGCCGCATCGATTTGACCCAGCGCCTTGAAAGCGTGCGCAAGGTTGTTCTGCATTCCGGCATCCGTTGGCCTCAGGGCAACGGCTGTCCGGTAACTTTCCAGTGCCTGTGACCAATCATCCTGATCGCGATATATATTGCCAAGATTGTTATGCGCCTCCGCAAAATCGGCGCGTAGAGCCAGTGCACGCCGATAGCAATCGATGGCCTCTGTCGTCTTTCCCTTGCTACGCCACGCACTGCCGAGGTTTCCCCATGCTTCGACATAAGCCGGATTCAAGGCCAGTGCCTCGCTAAAGTGCTCGATGGCCTCGTCTACGCGATTCAGCGTGAACAGAACATTGGCCAGATTGTAATGAATCATCGGCTCGGACAGCCGTTGCAGGGCAGCACGATAGCTATCAACCGCCTCCTCGAATCGCCCCAGATCTTTGAGTGCATTCCCCAAGTTATTGCGTGCAGCAACGTGGTCCGGATCGACTGTCAATGCGTGCCGATAGGCTGCTTCGGCCTGTGTGGGCTGACCTGCCGCCTGCCAGGCAAGACCAAGCGACAGGGCATGTTCGGCGTTATCCGGTTGCAATTGCAACGCGCGTGATAAACACTCAATCGCTCGCGGCAATTGGCCACAGGATTGACTCAAGACACCAAGCAGATGCCAAGCATCGACCTGTTCCGGCAAGATGCCAAGCACTTTTTCATACTGCGTTTTTGCCGCTTCCAGTTGGCCGGCCCGGTGCTGTTCGAGCCCCTGCTGCAACCATTGCGCCGCCTGGGCTGTCTTGGCTGCCTGCTGGCTCGTGGCACCCTGCCTCTGCACAAGACAACACTGTTTATATTTCTTGCCGCTACCACAAGGGCATGGCGCATTGCGTTCCGGTGTTTTGTTCTGGCGTTTTATTGGCGACATCGAGTTAACCCAAGCTGTAGCAAGGCCCTGTCAGCGAGCCGTTTTCCGTAACACGACATCCTGCGCTTCTGCCCACATCTCCGGATAGTCGATACTGGTATGCAAGCCTCGGCTTTCCTGGCGAAGTTGGGCGCTTTTAACGATGAGTTGTGCCGTTGTCACCAGGTTGCGCAATTCAATACTATCGTTGCTGACCCGGTAACGGCAATAATACTCTTCTGCTTCTTCCTGTAGCAATGCCAAACGCCGTGCGGCGCGTTCCAGTCGAGCGTCAGATCGCACAATACCGACAAAATCCCACATCAGGCGACGCAATTCATCCCAGTCATGCGCAATCAGCACCCCCTCATCTGAATCGTGCACGCGACTTTCATCCCATTCCGGCACGACTGGTACGTCATACACCCCGGAAATCTGTATGGATTGTGCGACAGCGCGCCCAAATACCAGACATTCCAGCAACGAATTGCTGGCAAGCCGATTGGCTCCATGCAAACCGCTGTGAGAAACTTCTCCGACAGCATATAAACCGTCCAGCGCTGTTCGTCCATCCAGATCGATCTGAACCCCGCCACAAGTATAGTGTGCTGCCGGTACGACCGGTATCGGCTCTTTTGTCATATCGATGCCCAGACTCAGGCAACGCTGGTAGATATTGGGAAAATGTTGTGTGATGAAATCGGCACTCTGATGGGTGATGTCCAGATATACGCAATCCAGCCCGTGCTTTTTCATCTCGCTATCAATGGCACGCGCCACAATATCGCGTGGTGCCAATTCGGCACGTTGGTCGTAATCCGGCATGAAGCGGCGTCCATCCGGTAATCTGAGCACGCCGCCCTCGCCTCGCACTGCTTCTGAAATCAGGAAAGACTTGGCGTGCGGATGGTAAAGACAGGTCGGATGAAACTGGATGAGCTCCATGTTAACCACAGGGCATCCAGCGCGCCAGGCCATGGCAATGCCGTCGCCGGTCGCCACGTCAGGATTCGTGGTGTACAAATAAACTTTTCCGGCGCCGCCCGTTGCCAGAACGGTGTGGCTGGCCACAAAGGTTTTTACCGTGTCGCTACGTTTATCCAGCACATAACATCCATAACAGACTTTTTCTTCCTGCACGTGTGTATCTGCCGTGATGAGATCCAGTGCGATATGCTCTTCCAGCAATACGATATTCGGATGGCTGCGAACCTGTTCGCTCAGCGTTTTCTGAACGGCACGCCCCGTTGCATCCGCCGCATGAACAATCCGACGTGCGCTATGCCCGCCTTCCCGAGTCAGATGCAGGCCACTTTCCTGCGCATCGTCGGTCGTAAAAGGCACCCCCATACTGACCAGCCATTCAATGGCTTCACGACCATGTTCAACGACAAAACGTACCGCATCTTCATGGCACAAACCGGCCCCGGCGACCAATGTATCTGAAACGTGCGCTTCCATGGTGTCATCGTTGGCAAGTACTGCCGCGATACCCCCTTGCGCCCAAACACTGCTGGCATCTTGTAACTGTTTTTTAGTGACTATCGTCACCTGCAAGGTATCGGCCAAGTGCAACGCGGTAGTCAACGCCGCGAGGCCACTACCAATAATCAGTACGTCCGTTCGTATCATTGCTGCATCATACCATTCAGTCAAAGCAGCAAAGCATAACAGAGGATACGTGGTGAGGGATACCCCGACAAATAAAAAGCCGTCCAATACCAATACTAACCCGATGAGACAGATATGATTTTTTAACTGCCAAAATCAGTTGTGTCTTCGACGACAGGTTCGTGATGTGCGACCCAGGCTTCATAACCTCCAGCCATCGAGACCGGGTTATCGTAGCCCATGCGTTTCAATGTCTGGGCGGCGAGTGCTGAACGCCCTCCGCTGCGGCAATACACCAACAGGCGCGCTTGTCGATCAGCCAGCGCGGGATGATCCGTCGTTTTGAATTCCAGCACGCCACGTGGGATGCTCACAGCACCCGGCAAGCTACCCGCGAGAAACTCATGCTCTTCCCGCACATCAATGACTGTCACTCCTTCAGACAACCATTTCAATGCCGTCGGGACATCCACTTCCTTGATTTCGGCCTTGGCCTGTTCAACCAATTGCTTAGGTGTCATCATCTTTTCATTCCCATCCATTCAATCACTATTCATTAACCGTATCATTAACTGTTGCCATCTGCCCGGCCGGTTTTTCTGCCTGGTTGCGCATATGGTCACCAACTTTGGCGAACGCCTGTATCAATTCCCGCTGCAATGCTTCATCCGGCACAGTTTCCTGTAACGCCTGTTGCATACACATCATCCACTGATTACGCTCGTTCACGCCAATCACAAAGGGAAGATGGCGTTGCCGCAGACGGGGATGCCCATACTTTTCAACATACAACTGCGGACCGCCAGTCCAACCACTCAGAAATTCAACAAGTTTCTGCCCGATTTCTTCCAGATTACCCGCATGCATCTTACGAATGCCATACGCCTCAGGCAATTCGTCCATGATTTCATAAAATCGCGCGACCAAACGACGAATCGTCTCCTCACCGCCCAATCGCTCGTAGTGAGTTCGCATCTTCGCTTCCACCAACATATCCATATCCTCCACATTGCCAATTTGCCGGCACGGCACGTTTCATCATCCGTGACTGCGGCAATTCGAGATTTTGCATCAACACGACAAATTCGTCATGCAATTTTCTTGCCAATTGCGTATTGGTGCGCTTTCCTTATCGAACAATTGTCGAAAACAGATCATCACAACGCCTGTCATCGTCCGGTGATGATAACCACTACACCCAAACCCATCAACGTCCAGGCCAGAACGGGAGAAAATAGCCATCGCCACACACGACTTTGCGGATCAAAGCCCATTCCATGCACGAAACCAGCGCAGATTCCCCAGACCAGCATGGTTAACAAGCCATGAGACATGCGCGCCAATGGTAACGGGTACAGCGTTATCAATATCGCCAACGATGCAGCCATCAGCAAGGACAACATGCGCGCCATACCCGTATACATAAGGAACCGCTAATCTATTCCCACGTGGTCGCGACGGCGGCCTGGCGGGATGAAATGCAAGGCGTGGCTCGCAGTCAAGGGTTATTCTCCTTGACAAGGGACACAACGCGGCAGTTCGCCCGCCAAGCCCCGTCCCACCGAGCATGTTTTGCTCGTTACCAACGAGGCGGTTGCGGCCAAATCGGGCGCTCGCGTGTCTGTACGGCTTGGTGTCAAAGTCCCGGCTACGACCTGCGCCGCACGCGTCGCGATCTTCCCGATTTGACCCGCAACGCGGCTCATGGAGGAATAGATTAGCGGTTCCATAAGCATCAATACTCGCCTTTGCTCCGACTGTCGTCAACCTGTTCGTTGTTTTCGCCATAAACCGCATTCACAATGGCCAACAAGACCGCCATCGACACGCCCAACATCCAAGCAAAATACCACATGTTTTTCTCCTGACCTGTTCAATCATGGCGCGCCGAGGAGAGGAGCGCCTGTATTTAAGGAACCTAATATCAATATGCAGAATGATCGTTATGCTCGACAAAATCCAGCGTAACCTTGCCCGACATAACCCGATACGCCCAACTGGTATAAAAAACCACCAATGGCAAAAGTATCAGCGTGGCAAAAAACATCAATTCCAGCGTCATATGGGATGAAACGCTGTCCCATACCGTCAGGCTGGAGCGTGGATCAGTGGACGACGGCATAATAAACGGAAACATCGACACACCGGCCGTGCCAATAATACCCAGCATGCTCATGGCAGAAGAAATGAATGCCATCACCGGTTGATTCACTTTCGCAAACACAATCGACAACAATGCGCCAAGGAAACCCAACGCAGGAATCAACATAGTCAAAGGATATACCGAATAATTGTGCAGCCATGCACCTGCCTGCACCATCACGGATTTATCCATTGGATTGGGCAATGCATTGGGCAAATCACCACCAGTAAGCACAAACCCCTTGATGCTGGATGCCACCCACAAACCCGCCGCCGCAAAGGTAGCCAATGTCAACAAACCAAACAACACCGACGCTTTCTGACTGCGCTTGTACACGTCACCTTCAGTACGAATGAGCAGAAAATTGGCTCCGTGCATGACAATCATCGACGTGGACACCAAACCGGTCAACAAGGCAAACGGATTGAGCAAAGCCCAGAAACCGCCGGTGTAAAACGAACGCAAATCATTGTCAAAATAAAATGGCACGCCTTGCAACAAATTGCCAAATGCCACACCAAAAATCAGCGGGGGTACCGTTCCACTCACAAACAAGCCCCAGTCCCACGCGCTGCGCCAAGTGGAATTATCAATTTTCGAGCGGTAATCAAACCCGACCGGACGAAAAAACAACGACCACAACACGGCTGCCATCGCCCAATAAAACCCAGAGAATGCAGTGGCATACACCAATGGCCATGCGGCAAAAATCGCCCCGCCTCCGGTGATGAACCACACCTGATTGCCAT
>JAJYGL010000268.1 GCA_021790625.1 Pseudomonadota bacterium
TGTGCCGCATGACGCGCGTGAACCGGTGCAATTCGTATTCAGCGATGGACAATCCCGCCTGGGCATCCTGACCGACACCGGCACGATCACACCCCACATCGCCAACCAACTCGATGCCTGCGATGCATTGGTGCTCGAATGCAATCACGATGCCCACACCCTGCAACACAGCCATTACCCCGCATCGCTCAAAAATCGTATTGCCGGACAATTTGGTCATTTGGACAATCTGACGGCTGCCAGTCTGCTAAGCCGTATCGACACCAGCAAGCTGCGCCATCTCATTGCCGCCCACCTGTCGCAGCAAAACAATACCCCAGAACTCGCGCTGACCAGCCTGACTGCCGTTCTGGGTTGCCACCCCGACTGGCTCGACTGCGCCAGTCAGCAACATGGATTCGACTGGCGCGAGCTATGAAACATGCCAGTCAAAACACACCAGATGAAACACGCCAGATAAAACACAGCGGCAGACAACATTCAAACCAAATCTTCGCGGCCGCCAATCGTCTGTTAATGGAATAACACAACCGTATCTTCCGTCTACTGTTCGTCACCTTTACACTCAAACCTTATATTATGCCGCGATCGACCCAATTTCTATACCGCGCCGCCTGCGCGCTTTTTCTGTTTGCGATGATCTTTACCAGAACCCCCGCCGTTGCTGCCAACAATGACGCCACCATTCGCGCGCAAATGACCGCTCTCTTCCCTTATTCCAAAATTCTACGCATTCAGCGCATGCCATTCCATCTATACGAGGTGGATTTTGACGATCATCTGATTTATGTCGACGATACCGGACATTATCTGTTCTCAGGTCACATTTTGAGCCTGGACAACATGCATGACCTGACGGCGGATCGCGAGCACAAACTGTATCCTTCGCCATTCAACACCTTCCCGATCAATCTTGCCATCACAGAAACCCATGGCAATGGCAAGCGAAAACTGGCCGTTTTTACCGATCCCAACTGTCCTTATTGCAAGAAACTGGAACGTGAACTCACCGGGTTAAATAACGTGACCATATATACGTTCATGCTGGACATTCTTCCCGGCTCTCCAGAAAAAGCCCGTACCATCTGGTGCACACCGGACCGCCTGCGCGCCTGGCAAAACCAGATGCTGCACAATACACTGCCGAATCATGCGACAAACTGCGACACCAGTGGATTAGCCGACATCTCCGCTTTAGCCAAGACGTTACATATCTCCGTAACGCCAACACTGTATTTCCCTGATGGCAGTCACCAAATCGGCGTTCCCACCATAGAACAACTGGAAAACCTGCTCAACACCTCGCAGGCACAGTAACGCCGTATCAAAAAATCAGCGATCCAACTATCCCGTTACCCAAAGCATCGACAGTACCCGTCGAATCAGTCAGAGACGAAGATGATGTGACAAAACAGAATTCAAATTTAAACTTTCCTCAATTGTATAATTGTATTATCGTGGCAATATTGTGACCTGAGGCGAAAAATTCAGCGCATTTATTCCAATTCAGGCACGCAAATATTTTTGACGAGCCGTGGAATAAATCGTGACAACAAATCGTCTTAATCACACAACGCTACCGAAAACACCCCGTTTCCTGCGATAACGGACTGCGCCATTTCAACATGAAAGTTACCTAATGAATATTCTGGCACTGTTTCAGCCATCAAGACATTTGGAAGAACAATTTGAGCTGATACGTCCGCGGCTGTATCGGGTTGCTTTTTCCTGGAGCCACGACGCGGCACTGGCCGACGATCTGGTACAGGAAACACTGGTCAAAGGTCTGCAAAATATTCGCCAGTTGCATGACCCGGAACGTTTGAACAGTTGGCTGTTCAGCATCCTGCACAATTGCTGGCGCGATTATTTTCGTCAGCACAAAGACATGGATGATATCGACGAACTGGAAGATTATCGCTACGCTCACAACGTCACCCCCGAACATGAAAACGCGCAGTCACAAATTGTCACCCGAGTACGTAACGCTGTGGAAAGACTACCCATGGCGCAACGCCAAGTCGTCACGCTTGTCGATTTGGAAGATTTTTCCTACATCGAAGTAGCACAAATTCTTGCCATCCCTATTGGCACAGTCATGAGCCGACTCTGCCGTGCACGACAAGCCCTACATATCCTTCTGCGCGAATTGGCCCCATCGCAACTCACCGTGCCATTGAGGAGAGTCAAATGAATATCCACAATGTTTCAGATGAACTACTGAATGCCTTCGTCGACAACGAACTCGAACCCGCTGAACGAGATCACCTGTTCAACGCCATCGAACAGGATGACGCGCTCAAAACCCGCGCATGCGATCTCAATGAACTGAAAAAAATGCTGCAACACGCCTATACCCTGCCTGCAGGAGCCGGCCCCACCCGCAAGATACGTAACTGGCGTACAGCATGGCATCAGGCTCTGGCGGCTTCTTTACTGCTGTTGCTGTTCGGCGGCACTTCAGGCTGGGTCATATCCGCCAACATCAATCCACCAATCAGCCCAAAAGTCACCCACCTGATCAAAACAATCCAGAGCAATAACATCGCGGAGGACCCGGACAAGATTATCGTTCAGGTCAGCAACGCCAATCCCGTTCGCCTCGAAGCAGCGCTTGATGAAACAGAAACCCTGCTACGATCCTACCAACGCAAACACCACCCGCTGACAATGGAAATCATCGCCAACGGTGGTGGACTCGATCTACTGCGTGTGGGCATATCGCCCTTTGCGCAACGCGTCATGCGTATGAAATCCGAATATCCAAACTTGCACTTCTATGCCTGCAGTCAGACCGTTATGGCCTTGCGTAACAAAGGCATTGATGTACAGCTATTACCGAATACGGAGCTGGCGAGTTCCGCCTTGGATGAAATCGACAAACGGGTTCGGCAGGGATGGGATTATGTTCGAATTTAATAAGGAAAATTTTTAGTCACCCTATTTAGCCACATTATCAACCACAGGAAATATCTATGAACGTCTCTCGCCGAACATTTTTAATCAACTCCGTTTCCATAGCCAGCGCCACAACAATACTTACATTCGCCCCCTTCGCATTAGCGGATAACTGGAACCGTCAAGCATTTACGGACAAAGTATTGAATAATGCCATGAAAGATGCAGGTTATGACAATGCCGTGGAATCCACAGGCATCCTGCTCAAAACGCAAGAGATCGCGGAAAACGGTGCCGTTGTCCCGATTGAAGCTACCAGCAACATCCCAGGCACGACTTCGCTGGCCATTTTTATCGACAACAATCCCAATCCACTGATTGCGGAATTCAGCTTCATGAACGGCGCCGAGCCCTTTATTGCTACCCGAGTCAAGATGGCCAAAACCTCATTGGTACGCATCGCCGTCAAGGCTGGCGGTAAAACCTACTTCACCGGAAAATCAGTCAAAGTCACCAGCGGTGGCTGTGGCGGCTGATTCCTTCCATTCAAACCATTCTACTCAGGATACCAACATGACCGATTCCATTAAAATGCGTGCAACGCAACAGGGAGATTTTGCCGACATTAAAGTGCTGTTCCGGCACGACATGGAGACTGGTTTGCGCAAAGACAGCAAAACCGGCCAGTTAATTCCCGCTCATTTCATCGACCTGGTCACGGCCACACTCAACGGCACCACCGTTCTACAAGCACAATGGGGCATCGGTGTATCTAAAAATCCGTTTCTGGAATTCCGCGTCAAGGGCGCAAAATCGGGCGACAAGGTGGCCATCAGTGCCGTAGACAACCTTGGCCAGCACTATACTGGCGAAACAACCATTGCCTGACTCCCCCCTTGCTTGTGAAAGCACTGGTTAATTCCCACATGGTCGCGACAGCGGTCTGGCGGAATTAATCAATGCTTCCCTAATGACCCTTGCCCGAGGACACAACCATGTCTATGAATAGACGAGAATTCCTGCAAATGCTCGCCGCAGCTTCAGCTGCGGGGCTCGCATTGGACAGCCCGGCAGCATTATCCCGAAATGATGCCCGCTCATTTTATGACGTACCCACTTTCGGCAATGTGTCATTACTGCACATGACTGATTGCCATGCGCAATTGTTGCCAGTCTACTTTCGCGAACCATCTATCAATATCGGGTTGAACGACGGTTGGAACCGTCCGCCACATCTGGTGGGCGAGTATCTGCTCAAGGCATTTGATATTCCCGCCCATACACGGGATGCCTATGCTTTTACCTGCCTGGATTTTTCCCATGCTGCCAAAACCTATGGCAAGACCGGAGGATTTGCGCATCTGGCAACGCTCGTCAAGCAGTTACGCGCCAGCCGTCCGGGCGCACTACTGCTTGATGGCGGTGATACCTGGCAAGGATCTGCAACCTCTTTGTGGACACAAGGCCAGGACATGGTCGATGCCAGCAAACTGCTTGGGGTTGATGTGATGACTGGTCACTGGGAATTCACCTACGGGGCAGATCGCGTCCAGCAAATCGTTAATCACGACTTCAAGGGCACTATCGACTTTGTCGCACAAAACATCAACACAAATGATTTTGGCGACCCAGTCTTTCCTGCTTATGTCATCCGCCAAATCAATGGCATTCCTGTCGCCATTATTGGACAGGCCTTTCCCTACACACCCATTGCCAACCCTAGACACTTTACACCAGACTGGACCTTCGGCATCCATGAAGATCACCTGCAAAAAGTCGTCGACGAGGTGCGTGGCAAAGGAGCGCAAGCCGTCGTATTGCTGTCACACAATGGCATGGATGTAGACTTGAAACTGGCGACTCGTGTTCACGGTATCGACGCAATTCTGGGCGGACATACCCACGACGGTGTACCCGTACCCAGCATCATTCAGAATAGTGGCGGCAAAACTTTGGTGACCAATGCCGGGTCCAACGGAAAATTTCTAGGCGTATTGGATTTTGATGTGCGCAATGGGAAAGTCATGGATTTTCGCTACAAATTATTACCCATTTTTTCCAATCTGATTGCTCCCGACCCGGCAATGAGCGCGCTCATCGATAAAGTTCGCGCGCCTTACGCCACAAAACTGGGCGAAATACTCGCCACTACCGAAGAAACCCTGTATCGTCGCGGCAATTTCAATGGCAGCTTCGATCAACTCATCCTCGATGCGCTCATGGAAAACAAAGACGCAGAAGTGGCATTTTCACCCGGATTCCGTTGGGGCACCTCGTTATTGCCGGGCGAACACATCACGCTAGAGCACCTCATGGATCAAACCGCCATCACCTATCCGCAAACCACGCTGACCGAAATGACTGGCACACGCATCAAGGCGATCATGGAAGATGTCTGCGACAACCTGTTCAATCCTGACCCCTATAAACAACAAGGTGGCGACATGGTGCGTGTCGGTGGCATTCATTACACTTGTGATCTGCGACAAACCATCGGCAAACGCATTCAGGACATGACCCTGAATGGAAAGCCCGTTGACCCCAACAAAACCTACAAAGTAGCCGGTTGGGCACCCGTTGCCGAAGGCGCAAGCGGCGAACCGATCTGGGATGTACTCGCCAAGTATCTGCGTG
>JAJYGL010000201.1 GCA_021790625.1 Pseudomonadota bacterium
GCCGAAGCGGGAGTGGCCTTGCCAAAACTGGCGCGGTTTTGTGTGGCAGAACAATTGGCGGGCGCGGCGTTCATGGCCGGGATTCCCGGCACCGTGGGCGGGGCATTGGCGATGAATGCAGGTTGTTATGGCGGGCAAACATGGCAAGTGGTGGATAGGGTGGTGATGATCGATCGCAAGGGTGTGTTGCATCAACGTGGACGTGAGGCGTTTGTAACCGGGTATCGTGAAGTCAGTTGGCAGGGCAAGCAAGCGGAAGAAGGTTTTGTGGCAGCGTATTTTCGATTTGATCTTGGTGATGGCAACAAGGCACAGCAAGAAGTGGCGGCGTTGTTGCAACAGCGTAGCGCCAGTCAGCCATTGGGTCAACCGAACGCGGGATCGGTATTTCGTAATCCGCAGGGAGACCATGCGGCGCGTTTGATCGAGGCGTGTGGCATGAAGGGGTATCAGATAGGGGGCGCACAGGTATCGATGAAACACGCCAACTTTATTGTCAATACCGGTACGGCGAGTGCAGCAGATATTGAACAACTGATCGAAACGGTGGCGAAAAAGGTCGAGCAGGAAACCGGTACGCGCTTGCAGCGTGAGGTGCACATTGTGGGAGAGAAGGCAACATGCAGGGGATGAGAGCATACGGCAAGGTTGGCGTGCTGCTGGGTGGAAAATCGGCAGAGCGGGATGTGTCGCTGGTGAGTGGTCATCGGGTGCTGCAGGGGTTGCGTGAACTGGGTATCGACGCACATCCGTTTGATCCGGCGGAACGTGACATGCTGGCCTTGTCAGCAGAAGGCTTCGATCGCGTGATCATTTCGCTGCATGGTCGTTTTGGTGAGGATGGCACTGTGCAGGGTGTGCTGGACTGGATGGGGATTCCATACACAGGCAGTGGCGTTATGGCGTGTGCGTTGGCCATGGATAAATGGCGCACCAAATTGTTGTGGCGGGCTGCCGGTATTCCGACTCCGGATTGGGTGTTGTTGACGCAGGATAGTCAACCGGATGATGTGGTGGCGAAGCTGGGTTTGCCGTTGTTTGTCAAACCCGCACGTGAAGGGTCCAGCTTGGGTATGACTCGGGTGACTGACGCGCGGCAGTTGCAGGCGGCATGGGAAAAAGCCGCAGCGTTTGATGCGTTGGTGCTTGCCGAACAGTGTATCGATGCGGGTGAATATACCTGTGCGATTCTGGGGGATACCGTGTTGCCGATGATTCGTTTGCTGCCGGCGGGCGAATATTATGATTACGCGGCCAAGTATGTGCGGGATGACACTGAATATCGGGTGCCATGCGGCTTGTCGGCAGCGCATGAGACAGCCATCGGTCAGCAGGCGTTACAGGCCTTTCGGGTGTTGGGCTGTCGTGGTTGGGGGCGGCTGGACGTGATGCTGGATACGGCGGGGAATCCCTGGTTTCTGGAAGCCAATACGTCACCGGGCATGACCAGCCATAGTCTGGTGCCGATGGCAGCAGCAGCAGCGGGCATGACATTCGGGCAATTGTTACTGGCATTGTTGGAGACCGCCTGTGTGGATTAAGTCGGGAAAATCCGTGTTGTTGTTCGTGGTGGGTTTAGGGCTTGCCATGTTGCTGTGGTTTGCCGGTATCGCTTTGATTCATCTGCCGATGTTTCGTCTGCGTACGGTGCAGGTGAGTGGCGCGCCGCACGTCAGCCTGGCGCAGGTGCAATGGGTGATTCAACGGGGTGTGCACGGTAATCTGTTTACGGTCGACTTGTCTGCCGTGCAGGCAGCCTTCGCTAAATTGCCCTGGGTGAGGAGTGTCGATGTACGCAGACGTTGGCCTGACGCGCTGGCGGTGACGCTGGTCGAGCATCAGGCCGTGGCAAGATGGAATGAGGATGGGTTGGTCGATCGGCAGGGTGATGTTTTTTATGCTGCCAGCGCGCAGAGCCTGCCACAGCTTGCCGGACCGGATGGCAGTAGTGTTGAAGTGATGCAGATGTGGCAAGGGGTGGCGAAGACGCTGGCGCCCATTGCGCGCAGTCCGGTAAAGGTGAGCATGAGTGCGCGAGGGAGTTGGCGGGTGATATTGGACAACGGGGTAGAAATTGCGTTGGGGCGGGATGATCAGGTGTTGTCGCGACTGGCGCGATGGGTCAGCGTATATCCAGCCATGCTTGCCCAGTTGAATGCTCCACTGGTAAGGGTTGATTTGCGTTATCCACAGGGCTTTGCCGTGCAGACGGCGCCTGTGTCGACGACGTCTGGACAAGGGAAGATGTCATGAGCAGACAACGGGATAACCGTGATTTGGTGGTGGGGCTGGACATTGGTACATCCAAGGTGATCGCCATCGTGGCCGAATGGACGCCGGACGGGCGGCTGGATGTGATTGGTATGGGGTCGCATCCTTCGCGCGGGTTGAAAAAAGGGGTGGTGGTGAATATCGAATCGACGGTGAACGCGATTCAGCGCGCACTGGAAGAAGCCGAATTGATGGCGGATTGCAAGATTACCGAGGTGTATACCGGCATTGCCGGTAGCCACATTCGCAGCTTCAATTCGCATGGCATGGTGCCGATTCGTGACAAGGAAGTAACAGAACTGGATGTCAATAAAGTATTGGAAACGGCTAAAGCAGTCAGCATCCCGACCGATCAGCAGATTTTGCATGTCTTGTCGCAGGAATATTTGGTGGACGGGCAGGAAGATGTGCGCGAACCGCTTGGTATGAGTGGCGTGCGGTTGGAAGTCAAGGTGCATATTGTGACCGGCGCTGTGTCGGCGGCACAGAATATCATCAAATGTGTGCGCCGCTGTGGACTGGAAGTGCGCGATCTGGTGCTGCAACCATTGGCGTCGGCGATGGCGGTGTTGACAGAAGATGAAAAGGATTTGGGTGTGGCAGTGGTCGATATCGGCGGTGGTACGACGGATATCGCTATATTTACCCAAGGGGCTATTCGGCATACGGCAGTGATTCCGGTGGCGGGAGACCAGATTACGAATGACATTGCGTTGGCTTTGCGTACCCCGCTCAAGGATGCGGAAGATTTGAAGATTTCTTATGGTTGTGCCTTGCGCCAATTGGCCGGAGCGCATGACATGCTGGAAGTGCCTGGCGTGGGCGAGCGCGGTGCGCGTCAGATGTCACGTCAGTTGTTGGCAGAAGTGATTGAGCCGCGGGTGCTGGAATTGTACGAGATGGTGCAGGCCGAATTGCGTCGTAGCGGTTTTGAAGAACTGATGCGTTCGGGCATCGTGATTACCGGTGGGTCAGCTGCCATGGAAGGCATGGTAGAACTTGGTGAAGAGGTATTGCATATGCCCGTGCGTTTAGGGGTGCCGCATTATGAAGGGGGGTTGTCCGAGGTGATGCATAACCCACGTTACGCCACCGGAGTTGGATTGTTATTGTCGGGAATTGAGCAGCAGGACAGGCATACGGGAGCCAGCCTGTCTGGCAAGTCGTTCAAGCAGTTGCTGGAAAAAATGAAGGGGTGGTTCAAGAACTTCTGATCCGGAAACGGATTGGCGGTTGAACCGCGATGATTGGTCAGGATGGTGTGACAGTTTGATTTGATACGAGGAGAGAGTAAATGTTTGAATTAATGGATTCGAAGCAGGAAGCCGTGATCAAGGTGATCGGCGTGGGTGGTTGTGGCGGCAACGCCGTCGATCACATGATTGAGTGTGGCGTGGAAGGCGTGGAATTTATCGGCGTGAATACCGACGCCCAAGCGCTGCAACGCAACAAGACCAAAATCCAGTTGCAGTTGGGCACTAATGTGACCCGCGGGCTGGGTGCCGGCGCCAATCCTGAGGTAGGTCGCGAAGCAGCACTCGAAGACCGTGAGCGCATTGCCGAGTTGATCGATGGCGCAGACATGCTGTTTATTACGGCCGGCATGGGCGGTGGTACCGGAACGGGTGCGGCACCCGTGGTGGCGGAAGTGGCCAAGGAAATGGGTATCTTGACCGTGGCTGTGGTGACCAAACCTTTTCTGTTTGAGGGTAAACGCGTGCGGCTTGCCAATGCGGGTATCGAGGCGCTCGCCCGTCATGTCGATTCGCTGATCATTATTCCGAATGAAAAGTTGATGCAGGTGCTGGGTGACGATGTTTCCATGCTGGATGCGTTCCGTGCCGCCAATAATGTGTTGTACGGCGCGGTGGCGGGGATTGCCGAGGTGATTAATTGCGCCGGCATGGTGAACGTGGACTTTGCTGATGTGCGTACGGTAATGTCGGAAATGGGAATGGCGATGATGGGTTCGGCTGTCGCCAGTGGTGCGGATCGTGCGCGGCTTGCTGCACAACAGGCCGTGGCCAGTCCACTCCTGGAAGATGTCAACCTGGCGGGTGCGCGCGGTGTACTGGTCAACGTGACGGCGTCTTCTGACCTGAAGATGCGCGAGTACATGGAAGTGATGAGCGCTATCAAAGGGTTCACTGCAGAAGAGGCAACAGTGATTGCGGGAACCGTGATCGATGAGAGTATTGGCGACGAATTGCGGGTGACGATTGTGGCAACGGGTCTTGGCAATCCGGTCGTGCGCCAACAAATGAAGCCGGTGATTCTCAAAACGGGCACGGATGATTATACCGCGCCAGTTGAGCAAGGGACGGCAGATAACGAGCCGGCTGTGTTTCGCAGTAATCGTCGTGAGGCGCAACTGGAAGCATTGAAGCAATCCGGCATGGAATATCTGGATATTCCGGCATTTTTACGTAAACAGGCGGACTGAGCGCGGGGAAATCGCTCGTTTGTGCCGGATAGTCGTCGAGCTTGCTGGAGCCAATCAGTGCTCTGCGGGAGATCGTTGGATTTGGTTTGCACATGAGACAAAAATGTAACACCCACAGGGAGTTGGAGACGATATGTTCATCCGGTGACACAGTTTCGCGATATAATGTCCGATGGCGTTTCTGTTGGCGGGCAGGGGGATTGGCGCGGGCAGATGTGGATGGTAATGAGCAATCGATAACAATGGCGATAACAATGGGGTAACATGATACGGCAACATACGTTGAAAAACAGCATTCGCGCAACAGGAGTCGGCTTACATACCGGTGCCAAGGTGGTGATGCTGTTGCGGCCGGCCGCCGCAAATACTGGCGTGGTATTTCGCCGAATTGATCTGCCGCAAGCGGCGGACATTACTGTCCATCCGGAACACGTGGGAGATACGCGCCTGTGCTCGACGTTGACGTACCATGGCGTCAGCGTGGCGACGGTTGAGCATTTGATGTCGGCGTTGGCCGGATTGGGTATCGATAACGTGTATGTTGATCTCGATGGGCCGGAGATTCCAATCATGGACGGGTCGGCAGCAGCATTCGTGTTTCTGCTGCAATCGGCAGGCATCGAGGAACAACCGGTCGCGCGTCGATTCATGCGCATCCGGCGGGCGGTAGAGGTAGTCGAAGGTGATAAACGGGTGCGTTTTGAACCTTATGATGGCTTTAAAATCGAGTTTACGATTGATTTTCGTCATCCGGTGTTTGAAAAAAGTGCCCAACGCATCTGTCTGGATTTTGCCCATACATCGTATGTGA
>JAJYGL010000116.1:0-1272 GCA_021790625.1 Pseudomonadota bacterium
CATTGTTGGATTTCGTCATTTCCTTGCACACGCTGGAAGTTATGCCCAGTACTGCTTTTACTGAGATGATGGAGCATTGGCGAAAAGAGCACCATGCTGCGCGCTGGCTGGCCTATCAGCACGAGACAGATAAGTGGGTGGAAATCAGCCCGTGGCGGCGTCAGCAATTTAGCGATGTCGTGGTGGCGGTACAGTTGGCTGACCGTCAGGGAGCTGTATCTGAGGGCCTGTTGCAGGGGCTGGTTGAACAACTGCGCGAGTTGGCGACACGTTTTGACGGTATTGTGCGTTGGGAAGATTTGGCTCCGGCGTTGCTTCGCGCAGCCAGAATTGACCAGTTCTGTCTGGAAGTCGATGTGTTGATTGGCTTGAATGTCGTGGCCGAGGACGCGCGCATTTTTTCCGGAGCGGATATCAACCGCCTTGCTGAAGCTGCTGGCATGGTGCTCGATGAGACTGGCGTGTATCAGCGTTTGAATGAGCGCGGTGATGTGCTGTATACCTTGCGCAATCACGAAGATACCCCTTTTGTACAGGAACAGATGGCGAATCTGGTCACGCATGGCGTTACCCTGTTATTTGAAGTGCCGCGCATTGAAAATGGGGTGGCGGTGTTCGCCGATATGACGCAGCTTGCCCATCAGATGGCACAGGCATTGGGCGGACGTCTGGTGGATGATGCCATTCGTTCGTTGTCGGCAGCCGGCATCGAAAAAATACAGACCCAGCTGGTGCGGCGCTATCAACTGATGGAAGCGTTTGATGTCCCGGCTGGCAGTCGCCGTGCGTTGCGCTTGTTCAACTGACGGGATTCGTGATGCCGAATGAATCTGTCAGAGCCGAGATGGATATGCTGACAGAAGCAATCGCTTACCACAATCATCGTTATTACGTGCTGGATGCGCCGGAAATCAGCGATGCACAGTATGACGTCATGTTCCGCCGCTTACAGGAACTCGAAGCACAATATCCGCAATTTGTTCGTATCGACTCGCCGACACAGCGTGTTGGTGGTGTCGCGTCGAGCGGTTTCGCAACAGTCGCGCATGCCACGCCGATGTTGTCGCTCAACAATGCTTTCGATGACACGGAAGTGCAGCAGTTCGATCAGCGAATTCGTGAGTTGACTGGCGTGCAAATCGTGGAATATGCGGTCGAGCCCAAGTTTGACGGACTGGCTATCAGCCTGCTGTATGTGGATGGCGTATTCATTCGCGGTGCGACGCGCGGTGATGGCAATGTTGGTGAGGATGTGAGCGCCAACTTGCGAAC
>JAJYGL010000116.1:1837-5519 GCA_021790625.1 Pseudomonadota bacterium
GTAGCGCATTTGGCATCGGTATCGGTGGGCGGCGTCATGGTCAGTCACGCTACTTTGCATAATGCCGATGAAATCCGGCGCAAGGACATTCGTGTCGGTGACTGGGTGAGCGTGCGGCGGGCGGGTGATGTGATACCTGAGGTGGTTGCTGTGTTGCCGGAACGTCGTGAGCAGACAGTGCAGCCATTTACCATGCCTGACAGATGTCCGGTATGCGGGTCGCATGTTATCCAGTTGCCGGACGAGGCCATCGCGCGCTGTTCCGGCGGTCTGTATTGTCCGGCGCAGCGCAAGCAGGCATTGTGGCATTTTGCCAGCCGCCGTGCCATGCACATCGATGGCCTGGGAGAAAAACTCATCGACGCACTGGTTGATGCGGGTTTGGTGCAAGACCCGGCCGATCTGTACCTGCTAAGTGTCGCGCAATGGCGCAGCCTGCCACGCATGGGAGACAAATCCGCCCTCAATCTGGCGGCGGCGATTGCTGCCAGCCGTCACACGACGCTGGCGCGGCTGATTTATGCTTTGGGCATCCGCCATGTGGGCGAGCAGACAGCAAAAGACCTGGCAAAACATTTTGGCAACTTGTCCGTCTTGATGGATGCTGACATGGACACCCTGCAGACAGTACCGGAGGTCGGTGGTGTGGTGGCCAGTGCTGTTGTGCAGTTTTTTTCCGAACAACACAATCGGGATGTGATTGCCAAATTGTTGCAGGCTGGCGTGCATTATGAAGAAAACACTGTTGCGGGAAAGCCTGCCGAGGAGGGGGCTGTGTATGTCGTGCAGCCCTTGCAAGGAAAAACATTGGTACTGACTGGTACATTACACAATTTGACACGTGATGCAGCACGGGTTTTGATTGAGTCGCAAGGGGGCAAAGTAACGGGTAGTGTGTCAAAGTCCACCAGTTATGTGGTGGCAGGAGAGGCTCCGGGCAGCAAGCTCGTCCAAGCTGAAGCGCTTGGTATCCCCGTGCTGACAGAAACAGATTTTCTGCAACTCATTAATTATTCCACAGGAGAAGTTGATGCATCAGGTTACTAAAGCTGTGTTTCCCGTGGGTGGCATGGGCACCCGTTTTTTACCTGCCACCAAGGCCATGCCGAAGGAAATGTTGCCAATTGTAGATAAGCCGTTGATCCAGTACGCTGTCGAAGAGGCCGTTGCAGCAGGCATCACCGATATGATTTTTATTATCGGGCGCAGCAAACGGGCAATTCCTGACCATTTTGATAAGGCTTACGAGCTCGAGGCAGAGCTTGAGGCGCGCGGTAAAACGGGTTTGCTCGGATTGGTGCGCAATATCGTGCCTTCTCATGTGAATTGCATTTATATTCGTCAGTCGGAGGCGTTGGGGTTGGGGCACGCAGTGTTGTGCGCCAAGCCGGTCGTCAACAATGAGCCATTTGCCGTCATTCTGGCGGACGATTTGATTGATGCCAAACAGCCCGCCATGAAGCAGATGACAGACCTGTTCAATTATTACCAGTGTTCCGTACTCGGCGTGATGGATGTGGCGGCAGACGAAACATCGTCGTATGGCATCGTTGCCACGCAACCGATGACATCAGAACTGGGCAAGATCGAGCGTATCGTGGAAAAACCCGCGCCAGCTGACGCACCTTCTACACTTGGCGTGGTGGGGCGGTATATTCTTACCCCGCGCATTTTCAACCATCTGGAAACCATCCCTTATGGTGCCGGAGGCGAGTTGCAGTTGACTGATGCCATTGCCTGTTTGTTGCACGAGCAGCAAGTGCTGGCATACCGTTTTGAAGGCATACGATATGACTGTGGCAGCAAGATCGGCTATTTGAAGGCGACCGTGGAGCACGCGTTGCAGCACCCTGAACTCGCAGATGAGTTCAGGGCGTATCTGCGCAATTTCTGCATTTGAGCGCATGCCGTTTGTCAGGCGAACATTGTCAGGCGAACAGTTTTTCTCCCACAAATTCGCCCGGTGCCGCACCTGCCGGACAAGCGAACAATCCGCTGCCGATGTGGGTGGCAAACTGGTTGAGCATGTCAAATTTGGACATGCGGTCGAACAGTTTGACAAACCCGGTGCGTGGGTCACGCTGATAACACTGGAACAGCAACCCCGCATCAAACATCATGGCTTGCCGCCAGGGCGGCCAACGCTCGGCAATGCGGGCGATGCCGTTATCGTAGGAATAGGAACGGCGTAAAATCTGCGCGCCGTCGTTGTTTTCCGGTGCGGCCATCGCGGCGTGGGCATTGTCCGGGGTCAGGGGCATGCCGCTGGCGTCTTGTGCGTCGAGTTTGAGTGCGTCGTGTTCGTTTTGTCCACCCAAAGGCGCGCCGTTTGCTTTTTGGCGACCAAAGGTCTGCTCCTGAAATGACTGTTTCATGGCATCCCAGTGTTCAAGCGAGATGCGTACCGGCCGGATGACCATGTAGCTGCCGTCGCGCAGCCAGAGCGGGCCTTCTTCACCTACCCAGACGAAGCGGCGCATGGTGTCTTTGTCGTCGGGATCGATGTTCATTGTGCCATCCTTGAATCCCATCAGGTTGCGTGCCGTATTGCCATGCGGAAAATTGCCGGCAAACCCGCTTTGCGCCCAACGCATGACCGCATAAGGGGCGGCGACTGCCGCCATGCGCCGGATGGCATACTCCACAACCTGAATGTCATCGGCACATACCTGAATCCCCAAATCGCCGCCGGTGCGCTGTGGATCGAGCTGGTCGCCCGCAAAATGGGGTAGCTCGATGAGCGCGGCAGGCCGTTTGCCAGCCAGTCCATAGCGATCCTTGCCTTCTTTTTCAAACAGCGTGGCGCCAAGACCTATGGTGACCGTCAGACGCGAAGCGGGCAGATCTACGGCCACGCCGGTCTGTGCCATCGGTTGATCCGGATTGGCATGCGGGTCGAAACGGGCTGGACCGGAGCACATCAACGCTGCCGAGCGGCTTAAGTTTCGCAGCAGCGCAATGAGATCATCTTTTTTGTCGGTGGTCAGATCAAATGCAACGAAATAACTGTGGCGCTGCATGGCGGTAGCAATACCACCTTGATGCCGACCGTAAAATGGTTCGGTGATGGCTGGCGTGCAGTCTTGTGCAATGGTGTGTGGTGCTGCCTTGGCCGTTCCGGTCATTAGCAACGAGGCGCTGGCCGCAACGCTGGCAACAACAGTGGAAGAACGAGTCAGAAACTGACGACGGCTCAGGACGCTGTTGTCGGAGAAAGTGGTCATTTTGCCGCTCCCAAAGCAAGTGCGTTGATGTCGTCTTCTATATAATACAAACCGGTTCCGTCCGGGGTGAGCGCAGCACCAAACAGGTCGCCATTGCCGGGCGGTGATTGTGCTTGGTCAGTATTCAGCCAGTGGGCATAAATCTGTTTGCCGCTGGCAGCATCGACTTCGACCGCTTGCCCATTTTTGCCGTTGAGCACGATTAGGTGTTGCTGTGGGGTGATGACCATCGCCAGTGGCCAGGCGAGCAAACCGTTTTGGGTGAGCAAGCGACCAGTGCCTTGTGCACCGGTGCGTGTGCTGGCATGGTCGATAGCATAGATGGCATTTTCCAGTCCATCGGTGACGTACAGCGTGTCATCTTTGCCTAGTGCGGTGCCCGTCGGGCCGAACAGAAAATTGTCACGGTCGGCACGCTGGGCATAATGGTCACCAATCACAGTTTCGTGCGCGATCAC
>JAJYGL010000140.1:0-3538 GCA_021790625.1 Pseudomonadota bacterium
CAACGGTATATGCGCGATGTGGGCGTCAGGGTGGTGCTGGATGCCGACGAGGAACGCGAACTGGTTTTGTGTTATCGATCGGGAGATTTGGCTGCGCGCAACAGGATGTTAGTCAACAATTTGCGTCTGGTGGTAAGCATTGCCCGCCGTTATCAATGGCGGGGGCTGCCGTTAGTTGATCTCATCAATGAAGGCAATTTGGGTTTGATGCACGCGTTGGAGAAATTTGATCCGGAGCGAGGTTTCCGTTTTTCCACCTACGCGACCTGGTGGATTCGGCAGCACGTCGAGCAGGCGCTGATGGAGCAATCCCGCACGGTGCGTCTGCCGACTCATATTGTCAAATCGATTCACGTCGTGTTGCGCGCGCGCGAACATTTGCTATCGATGGGGGATGGCGCGGTCACCGATGCGATGATTGCCGAGCTGATTGACTTGCCGTTGGCGGAAGTGCAGCAGTTGTTACGGCTCAATGATGGTTGTCTATCGCTGGATGTGCCTTCATTGATGGATGCCGACATTAGCCTGGGCGACCTGCTGGTGGATGAGGCGGGTACGTCGCCGGAAGACTTGGTGGGACGGCAGGAAACGCAGGCCATTGTCACGGAATGGTTGGGGGGGTTGACCCCACGTCAGCGTTGGATTATCGAGCGCCGGTATGGTTTTAATGGCGAAGACATGCTGACATTGGAAGAGATGGCGTTGTTGCTGGATATCAGTCGCGAACGGGTGCGGCAGATACAGACGGAGGCATTGCAACAGTTCCGTCGACATCTGTATCGGCGCCGATTGGGCAAGGAAGATTTCTTGTAACGGCGTTACTGTCTGCGCGGCGCGATTTTTTCCTGTGGTTTCATGTCGGGCATGTCGAGGCCAGCAGTGCGACGACTACCCGTCTGCCCTCGCTGGCCAGAATGTTGTAAGTGCGGCAGGCAGCCTGATTGTCCATGACTTCAAGACCGATATTGTGTTGTATCAATGACGCGAACAATGATGGATGTGGAAAGAGAATCCTGTCGCCAGTGCCCAGTAATACCAGTTCCGGTTCGAGTGTGAGCAAATAATCGAAGTGCGCCGGACACAGGCTGGCAAAGTCGGTGGCGGGCCAATCGGTGTAGATGCTGTCAGGCGTGACCAGCATCGGTTGTGCCGGGTAATGTTGTTTGTTGATGGCGACATGTTCGGCATCATAACTGCTGAACAGATTCAATCCTTCGCTGTTGTCAAGGTGAAATTTCACAAATTGCTCCTGTGCGGCGATATTACTTGTGGCTGTATGATTTGTGGTGGCGGAATTTGCGGCGGTGCGCCGTTGCGCGGTAAGATTACACCTTTTGTGACGGCGGCAGAAGACGTGTTGTTGCCGGTTTGGGGTGCGAAGTGACGAAAGATCTGAAAATGATGCGGACGATAAAAAAATCCGGCAAGCTGGATGATGTGTGCTATGACATTCGTGGACCAGTCATGGCGCGTGCGCGACAGATGGAGGACGAAGGCCACCGTATTTTGAAGCTGAATATTGGCAATCCGGCGCCGTTCGGTTTTACCGCGCCGGATGAGATCGTGCAGGACGTGATTCTGAATTTGCCCAATGCATCGGGGTACAGTGATTCCAAAGGACTGTTCTCGGCACGCAAGGCCATCATGCATTATACCCAGAGCAAGGGTATCGTCGGCGTGCAAATCGAGGACATCATCATTGGTAACGGTGTGTCCGAGTTGATTGTGATGGTCATGCAGGGATTGCTGAATAATGGCGATGAAGTGCTGGTGCCCGCGCCGGATTATCCATTATGGACGGCGGCAGTGACCTTGGGAGGGGGTACGGCACGGCACTATCTGTGTGATGAACAGTCGGGCTGGATGCCGGATTTGGCCGATATGCGCGCCAAGATAACGCCGCAGACGCGCGCGGTGGTGGTTATTAATCCGAACAATCCGACGGGAGCCTTGTATAGCGAGGAAATCCTGCGCGGTATTCTGGATATTGCCCGTGAACATCAGTTGATTGTTTTTGCTGATGAAATTTACGATAAAGTATTGTATGACGGTTGTCAGCACGTGTCACTGGCCGCGCTGGCCGACGATGTGTTGTGTATCACCATGAACGGGCTGTCCAAAAATTATCGCGCCTGTGGTTATCGTTCCGGCTGGTTGGTGATTTCTGGTGACAAGCGCGGCGCACAGGATTATATCGAAGGGCTTAACATGCTCGCTTCCATGCGCCTGTGTGCCAATGTGCCGGGGCAATATGCCATCCAGACTGCATTGGGTGGTTATCAGAGCATCAACGATCTGGTGGCGCCGGATGGACGTCTGGCGCGTCAGCGCGATCTGGCGTGGGAGTTGCTTTCAGCTATCCCTGGTGTGAGCTGTGTCAAGCCGCAGGCTGCCCTTTATCTCTTTCCGCGTCTTGATCCGGCGGTTTACCCGATTGCGGATGACCAGCAGTTTATTCTGGAGTTGTTGGAAGAAGAGCGGGTGCTGTTGGTGCAAGGTAGTGGCTTTAACTGGCCACAACCGGATCACTTTCGCGTGGTAATATTGCCGCACGAAGATGAGTTGCGTGAGGCGATCGGGCGGATTAGCCGCTTTTTGGAACGATATCGAAAATCGCACGCTGTTGTGTGAACATAAAAATCAGAGGGCAGGAATGAAGCCGGTTCGGGTAGGAATTTTGGGTTTGGGAACCGTCGGCGGCGGTACGCTGACGGTATTGCAGCGCAATGCGGCGGAGATTGCGCGTCGCGCCGGGCGGGATATTCTGCCAGTCGTTGCGGCGGTGCGGGATGTGGCGCGCGCGCGGGAAAAGTTTGCCGATGCATCTGTGCAGATTATCGACGATCCTTTTGCGGTGGTACGGAATCCGGATGTGGATATTGTGGTCGAGGCGATGGGCGGCGAGACCTTGGCGCGTGAATTGATTTTTGCGGCCATTGCGGCAGGTAAACACGTGGTGACCGCCAATAAGGCATTGGTTGCCAAACAGGGCACGGAAATTTTCGCGGCGGCGCAACAAAAGGGCGTGACGGTTGCTTTTGAGGCGGCGGTTGGTGGTGGTATCCCGATTATCAAGGCGATACGCGAAGGGTTGACGGCTAACCGCATTGAGTGGATTGCCGGGATTATCAATGGCACGACCAATTTCATCCTTACCCAGATGCGCGATCAGGGGGCGAGTTTTGCGGATGCCTTGCAACTGGCGCAGGAAAAGGGTTATGCCGAGGTAGATCCGACGTTTGATGTCGAGGGTATCGATGCTGCGCACAAACTGACGATTCTGTCGGCGCTGGCATTTGGTATTCCGATGCAGTTTGACAAAGCGCATATTGAGGGTATCAGCCAGTTGACGCGTGACGATGTGCGTTATGCGGAGCAACTGGGTTATCGTATCAAATTGTTGGGCATTACCCGACGCACGCCTGCCGGCATCGAGCTTCGGGTGCATCCCGCCCTGATTCCGGCCAAACGCCTGATTGCCAATGTGGATGGGTCGATGAACGCTATTCTGGTCAAGGGCGATGCGGTGGGGGTGACG
>JAJYGL010000140.1:4297-7604 GCA_021790625.1 Pseudomonadota bacterium
GTGACGATTCTGTCTCGTTTTGCCGATGATATTCCCGTTGAGGATTTGCGTGCCCTGATCGAAAAAACCTGGACACCGGCTGTTTTTGCGTATGCGCGCGCGGGGGATGATGCGAATGACATTACACCGTTGCATACGTTGGAGCCGGACTTGCATCTGCTTGCCTTGTCGAATGGTCCGACACTGGCATTCAAAGATGTGGCAATGCAATGGTTGGGGCATCTGTTTGAGTATGTGCTGGCGCGGAATGGTTCGACGCTGAATATCGTTGGCGCCACTTCGGGAGATACTGGTTCGGCGGCAGAATATGCCATGCGCGGCAAGCGGGGCATTCGCGTCTTCATGCTGTCGCCGCGCGGCAAGATGACGCCGTTTCAAATGGCGCAAATGTACAGCTTGCAGGACGACAATATTTTCAATATTGCGGTCAATGGTGTGTTTGATGACTGTCAGGACATGGTCAAGGCTATCTCCAATGATTTGTCATTCAAGGAAACCCACCACATTGGCGCGGTGAATTCCATTAATTGGGGGCGCATCGCCGCGCAAATTGTCTATTACTTCAAGGCATATTTTTCCGCCGCAGGCCATGTTGGGCAACCGGTCAGCTTTGCCATACCGTCTGGAAATTTTGGCAACGCCTGTGCCGGACATATTGCGCGCATGATGGGGTTGCCAATTGCCAAACTGGTTGTGGCGACGAATGAAAACGATGTTCTGGATGAATTCTTTACCACAGGAATTTATCGTCCCCGTGTTGCAGCCCAAACGTGGCATACCAGTAGTCCGTCGATGGATATTTCCAAGGCATCCAACTTTGAACGCTTCATTGCCGATGTGCTGGATCGCGACAGCATGGCGTTGCGGGAACTCTGGCAGAAGGTTGATCGGGGAGAGGCCATTGATTTGCGCGCGAAGGGTGTGTGGGAACGTATGTCGGCGTATGGCATGGTATCTGGTGCGAATACCCACGCAAGTCGAATCGCTACCATTCGGCATACCTGGCAGAAATATGGTACGGTGATCGACCCGCACACGGCGGATGGGTTGGCTGTCGCTTTGGCAAATCGTGAGTCTGGTGTGCCCATGGTGGTGCTGGAAACTGCGCAACCTGCCAAATTTGATGATACTGTGCGCGAGGCGTTGGGTTTTTTGCCGCAACGTCCGGCAGCATTGGCCGGATTGGAAAATTTACCACAACGGTTCGTTGAAATGGGGATAGATGTGGTACAGTTGAAACGAATGATTGTTTCGAAAACAGGTTGGGAATAACGCATGAAACTGATTGCATCGCTGACCAGTCCTTTCGCACGCAAGGTGCGTGTGGTGTTGGCAGAAAAACGTATTGAGTGCGAATTGCAGATTGATGTGCCGTGGACGGATGACACCCACGTGCCGGAATATAACCCGTTGGGCAAGATTCCGGTGCTGGTGCTGGATGATGGTACTTCGCTGTACGATTCGCGCGTCATTGTTGAATATCTCGATCTGGCATCGCCAGTGCACAACTTGCTGCCCAAGGAAGGTCGTTTGCGTTTGGCGACCAAACGCTGGGAAGCCTTGGGTGATGGTATCTGTGACGCGGCAGCAGCAGCTTATCTGGAAAAAAAACGGCCTGTCGCCCAACAAAGCGCAGAATGGATTACACGTCAGGAACAAAAGGTTTTTCGCGCGCTGGCGGCAGCTTCTCGTGATCTGGGCGATCATGGCTGGTGTGTTGCGGATACGTACAGCCTGGCCGATATTGCCATGGGTTGCGCCATGGGGTACCTGGATTTGCGTTTTCCATATATTGATTGGCGTACGGCACATCCGAATCTCGCCCTTCTGGCGGCCAGATTGGCTGAACGACCCGCATTCGTCAGCACGGTGCCGCCAGCCACATGATGATTATTTCCGATTGCCCTCAAGGGAGCAGTGCATACTCATAACGATAGTTTGCTTGTTCAAAACGATATTCTTATGAGGAGACAGCATGCAAATCGGTTTGTTGGGATTAGGACGTATGGGCGGCAACATGGCACGTCGTTTGTCGCGTGGTGGCGCTAACGTCGCGGTGTGGAACCGTAATACCGCCGTATCGGAGCAATTGGCGCAGGAAGAGCAGCACATTCAGGCTTGCGCGACGGTGGAAGCGTTGGTCGCGGAGTTGCCTGCGCCACGGATTGTCTGGTTGATGCTGCCGGCAGGAGCTGCCACGGAATCTGTTTTACAGACCCTGCGCGGGTTGCTATCGCCGGGCGACTTGGTGGTCGATGGCGCCAATGCCTACTACAAAGAAAGTCAGCGTCATGCGGCTGAGCTGGAGCCATTGGAATTTTCGTTCATGGACGCGGGCGTTTCAGGTGGTGTTTGGGGGTTGGCAAATGGATATGCGCTGATGCTCGGCGGTAGTGATGCCGCCATGTCACGACTCGCGCCCTTTGTCAAAATTCTGGCGCCTGCCCCGGACGCGGGTTGGCTGCATTGCGGTCCGGTGGGCAGTGGGCATTTTGTCAAAATGGTGCACAATGGCATCGAATACGGCATGATGCAGTCGTTGGCTGAGGGCATGGCTTTGATGCAAGCCAAAGAAGATTTTGCGCTTGATTTGGCGGGTATTGCCGAGATGTGGCGCCATGGTAGCGTGGTGCGGTCATGGATTCTGGATTTGACAACTGATTTTCTGCGCCAGGATCAAAAGCTGGACAATATCGATCCGTTTGTGGCGGATTCAGGAGAAGGGCGTTGGACGGTGCTGGAATCGGTTGAACAGGGTGTGCCGACGCCGGTCATGAGCCTGTCGCTGATGATGCGCTTTACCAGCCAAGGGCGCAACGACTATACCAACAAATTGTTGGCGATGATGCGCAAAGGTTTTGGCGGACATGGCGTCAAGGAGTCCGGTCATGACTGATAATCCGGTGTTTCCGTGTAATTTCGTGATTTTTGGCGCAACGGGCAATCTGGCCACCAAGAAGCTGTTGCCGGCGTTGTGTCGTCTGGAACAGGCGGGCAGGTTGCCGGAAGGCATGCAATTTATCGCTACCGGCCGACGTGAATGGGATGATGGCGAATGGAGAGAGCATCTGCGCGGCGTGTTGCATGAAAAATTGCAGGCACGCTTTGACGAAACGATTTGCAACCGTTTTGTGCAACGCTTCATTTATGTGCGTGGCGAATTGCACGATTTGGCGCTGTATCAGCAATTGGGGCAGGAACTGGCCAAACCGCGTATGGGCATCTGTTCGAATGCGGTATTTTATCTGTCCATCAAACCGGCCGATTTTCAGAGCGTGATCAAAAATCTGGATAAATCCGGACTGGC
>JAJYGL010000140.1:8130-24734 GCA_021790625.1 Pseudomonadota bacterium
TCCATCACCGAGACCTTTGTGGCGGCCAAGTTTTATATCGATAACTGGCGCTGGCGCGGCGTGCCATTTTATTTACGCACCGGCAAACGTCTGGCAGAAACGCGCTCGATGGTGTCCATTCGTCTGCGCCATCCGCCGCAGCAATTGTTTCGCTCGACACCGCTGGAAAGCATTTCGCCGAACTGGATTATTTTATCCATTCAACCGGAAGAATCCATGCGCATGGAAGTGCACGTCAAGCAACCGGGGCTGGAAATGAATACCCGCGTGATTTCACTCAATGCCAGTTATCGTAAAGATGATGAAGTGCCGCTGGATGCCTATGAAACATTATTGCTGGATGTGGTGCATGGTGATCGCACCTTGTTCATTCGTTTCGATGAAGTGGAGTGGGCGTGGCGAGTCGTCGACCCAATCCTGAAAAGCTGGGCGCAAGAACGGGATTTTATTCACACTTATCCGGCCGGCAGTTGGGGATTGTTTGAAGCCAATCGTTTGTTTGATGCGGAAGACCAGGAGTGGCGTAACAGTCTGTGAGCTTGCTGTGTAAGGGAAACACTGAATCCCGCCAGAGGCCACCGTTGCGACCATGTGGGAACAGGTCAGCGGTTCCTTGGTGTTTCCTTGGTGTTTCCTGGGGGTTAGTCAGTGCTGGATTGGGCGTTGGCGTACGGTAACTTGTACATGGTCGAGGTGTCCGTGATGGAGGGTATCGATTCGGACATTCTCGCCCGGCGTCAACGCGGCAATCTGGTTGAGTAGCGTCAAAGAATCTTCAATGGGCTCGTTGTTGACTTGCAGCACGATGTCTCCAGGAATGATGCCCGCTTTGTTGGCTGGGCCTTTACGGAGTACGCCGGCAACCAGTACGCCATTGTTGCGGGGCAAATGTAACGATCGCGCCATCTCCGGACTGATGTCCTGAACTTCAATGCCAATCCAGCCACGGATGACATGACCATGCGCAATGATTTGGCGCATGACGTTTGCGGCAAGGTTGGACGGGATGGCGAAACCAATCCCTTGCGAACCACCGGAACGCGAATAAATGGCGCTGTTGATGCCAATCAGATCGCCGTTGGTGTCAACCAGCGCGCCGCCAGAGTTGCCAGGGTTGATGGCAGCATCAGTCTGGATGAAATCTTCAAACGTGTTGATGCCCAGGTGTGAGCGTTTGAGTGCGCTGATGATGCCCATGGTGACGGTCTGCCCAACACCGAACGGGTCACCGATGGCGAGCACGACATCGCCGATGCTGACATCGTTCGATGGCGCGAAGGTAATGGCTGGCAAATGGTTGGTCTGGATTTTCAGTACTGCCAGATCTGTTTCCGGATCTGTGCCGACGACGGTGGCACGCAGTTTTCGTCCATCGTGCAGGGCAACCTGAATTTCATCGGCGGATTCGACGACGTGCTGGTTGGTGAGAATGTAGCCGTCAGCACTGACGATGACGCCAGACCCTAGATTGGTGCTGCGTTGAATGTGGTGTGATGACGGTTGGCGACGACCAAAAAACCGGCGCAGGAAAGGGTTGTCCGGAATTTCGCTTGGCGCACGCGTTGCTTTACTGGAAAAAACATTGACCACCGATGGAATGGCCTTGTGTGCAGCGTCACGGTAGGAAACGGGCGCGGCAGGGGTGGCGGCAACATGGCGCGGCAGTGCGGTAGTGGGTAACCAGGAACGCCATTCGGGGCGAAACAGGCTCATAACCAGTAGTACGCCGAGCGCGATGGTCGTGCTCTGGGCGAACAAGAGCCAGAATTTACGCATAGAAGCAAAAAATTGTAGTGTAAACGGGATGAATTATACAGGAGCGCGAGTCGCGTATTGATAATTTTAAAGAGAAAAAAGGCATGTATCGGTGAAACAAGTCACAGTGATGCAAAATTAGCTTTTTATTTTGTTAAAAAAATAGGTAAAATGGCAAGGTTTTTAATCGGGTTATTCGATAACCGGTTTGCGCTATATTTTTTTGGCGCGGGGTGGTCGCTGTTGCCAGTTATCTTGTCGGTTACTTTGGCTTTTGGTAATTGATGGCAGTCTGCCTGGTTTTTGGCGTAATCTTTCATAAGGATGGATGATGATGAATCAGCAAGTGGATCGCAGCAAACGCCGCTTTCTTGTTGCAGCCACGACGGTTGTTGGTGGCGCGGCGGGTGTGGTGGCGTTGACCCCTTTTGTGTTGAGTATGATGCCCAGCGAACGGGCCAAGGCTGCTGGTGCTCCTGTCGAGGTTGACATTAGTAAGGTAGAGCCCGGTATGCAGTTGGCTATTGCCTGGCAGGGAAAACCGGTCTGGGTGGTCAACCGTACACCGGCGATGCTGTCCAAGTTGCCTGGTCTGGCACCGAAACTGGTGGATCCGAACTCGGATGTGCCGCAACAGCCGCCATACTGCAAAAATGTGAACCGTTCCATCAAACCGGAGTATTTGGTCGTGGTCGGTATCTGTACCCATCTGGGTTGTTCTCCGACGTTTCGCCCGGAATTGGGGGCACCGGATTTAGGCGCAGATTGGCCCGGTGGCTGGCTCTGTCCTTGCCACGGTTCGCGTTACGACCTGTCGGCACGCGTGTTTAAAAACATGCCAGCACCGATGAATATGCTGGTTCCGCCGCATTATTACATGAGCGATAGCCGAATTCTGGTCGGCGAAAGCACCAAAAAGGGGGCGTAAGCAATGAGCGCAATGCAAAAAATGATGGGCTGGATAGATGACCGTTTTCCATTGACAGCAACCTGGAAGGCACATTTATCTGAATACTATGCACCAAAGAATTTTAATTTCTGGTATTTCTTTGGTTCGCTGGCATTACTGGTACTGGTCAATCAGATCTTCACCGGTATTTTTCTGACCATGAACTACAAACCCGATACCGCGTTGGCTTTTGGCTCCGTGGAATACATCATGCGGGACGTGGACTGGGGTTGGTTGATTCGTTACATGCACTCGGTGGGCGCTTCCATGTTTTTTGTGGTGGTGTATCTGCATATGTTCCGCGGACTGATTTATGGTTCATACCGTAAACCACGCGAACTGGTGTGGATTTTCGGCATGATGATTTATCTGGCGCTGATGGCTGAAGCGTTCATGGGTTATCTGCTGCCTTGGGGCCAAATGTCGTTCTGGGGCGCACAGGTCATCATCTCCCTGTTTACCGCCATACCGGTGATTGGTGACGCTTTGAGTACCTGGATCCGTGGCGACTTCGTGGTGTCTGATGCCACGCTGAATCGCTTCTTTGCGTTCCATGTGATTGCCATTCCCCTGGTTCTGCTGGGTCTGGTGGTAGCGCATATCATCGCGTTGCACGAAGTGGGATCCAACAATCCGGAAGGCATCGAAATCAAAAAGGTCAAAGACCCTGTCACACACATTCCGCTGGATGGCATCCCGTTCCACCCGTACTATACCGTTAAGGATATTGTGGGCGTGGTCGTGTTCTTGATGGTATTTTCTGCCATCATTTTCTTTGCCCCGGAAATGGGTGGCTGGTTCCTTGAGCCCGACAACTTCATTCCGGCCAATCCGATGAAAACGCCACCACACATCGTGCCGCTGTGGTATTTCACGCCGTTTTATGCGCTGTTGCGTGCAGTGCCCAATAAGCTGTTTGGTGTGATTGGAATGGGAGCTGCCGTGTTGATTATGGCTTTCCTGCCGTGGCTGGATCGCGCCAAAGCGAAATCCATCCGTTATCGCGGGCCCATTTACAAAACCTTCCTGACGTTGTTCGTGATCAGTTTTATTGGTCTGGGTTATCTGGGCACCAAAGAGCCAACCCCGGTTCATAACATATTTGCACGGATTTTTGGCATCATCTATTTTGCCTTCTTCCTGTTGATGCCATTGTATACCTCGATTGAGAAAACCAAACCTGTACCAGAAAGGATTCCTGAATAATGAAGAAATTGCTAATCGCGCTGCTATTTGCGCCACTGACAGTATTCGCTTCAGATGAAGGTGTGTATCTGGACAAGGCACCGGTTAACCTGAGTGACTATCCATCCATCCAGCGAGGGGCGAAAATTTTTACCAATTATTGCCTGAGCTGTCATAGTGCTCAATACATGCGCTATAACCGGATGGTGGATATTGGTCTGACCAAAGATCAGATTAAAAAGAACTTGATGTTTGCCACGGATAATGTGGGCAGCACCATGAAAATCGCCATGCGGCCGGAGGATGCAGCGAAATGGTTTGGCGTTCCGCCGCCCGATTTGTCTGTCATCGCCCGTTCACGCACACCAGACTGGATTTACACGTATTTGCGCAGCTTTTACCTGGACGACTCGCGTCCAACTGGTTGGAACAATACCGTGTTTGCCAATGTCGGCATGCCACATGTGTTGTGGACGTTGCAAGGTGAGCAGGTGTTGAAAAAGGCGGGTAAAGACGGAAGCAAGCCGGTTTTCGAATTGGTGAAACAGGGTAAGTTGACGCCGGACGAGTATGATGCCACCGTTGGAGACCTGGTCAATTATTTGACCTGGATGTCCGAACCGGCAAGAATGAAACGTCTTGAAACCGGTGTTTACGTATTGCTGTTTTTAGGCATCTTCTTCATTCTGACCTATTTTCTGAAGAAAGAGTTCTGGAAAGACGTGCATTAATTTTGTTTGTTCTGATAACATGGTGTTATCCGGGTGCTGGTTCGACTGTTGGTCGATGCGGTATTCGGGTAACACGGTTTTTCACGCCGGAGTAGTTTGATTACACTGGTTTTTGCCGACGGAAATTCCCGTCGGCGCTGTTGTTTTGGGGTCTTGAAAATGATGACGTTGTATTCCGGTAACAGTTGCCCTTATAGTCAGCGTTGCCGTATCGTATTGTTTGAAAAGGGCATGGATTTTGAAATCATTGATGTTGATTTGCAAAACAAGCCTGAAGATTTGGCGCTGATGAATCCATACAATCGAGTGCCTGTTCTCGTTGAGCGCGATTTGGTTTTGTATGAAGCCAATATCATCAATGAGTATATTGACGAACGTTTCCCGCACCCGCAATTGATGCCGGCTGATCCGGTGATGCGCGCTCGCGCCAGATTGTTCCTGTTTACGTTTGAGCAGGATTTGTTTGTGCATGTGAATGCGCTTGAGCGTGGCAATAAAGCCGCAGCGGATAAGGCGCGTATTGCGATTCGGGATAGCCTGACACAAATTTCCCCCATTTTTGCCAAACAGAAATTCATGTTGAACGACGAGTTTTCCATGCTTGATGTCGCCATCGCGCCTTTATTGTGGCGGTTGGAACATTACGATATCCAGTTATCACGCCAGGCGGCAAATTTGTTGAAATATGCTGAACGCTTGTTTAGTCGTCCGGCCTTTATCGACGCGCTGACACCAAATGAGAAAGCGATGCGCAAATGATGACAAGTATCGAAGGCTCATGGCATGTCTGACGCATCGACCAAACCGTATTTGATGCGTGCCATTTATGAGTGGTGCGTCGATCAATCATTTACCCCTTACATGACGGTGCAGGTCAATCATCTGGCACGGGTTCCGATGGAATTCGTCCGGGATGGGCGCATTACCTTCAACATTTCACCTTCGGCGGCCAAAGGATTGGTGATAGATAATCACTGGGTCAGGTTTTCAGCCCGTTTTGGCGGTGTGGCGCGCAATATCGAAGTGCCTGTTGACACCGTTGAAAGTCTGTTTGCACGTGAGAATGGGCAAGGTTTGTCGTTTCAGGTACCAGATACGGCGGGAGATGAAACAGAAGAGGGTACGGCGCAAAATTTGGGGCCGTCGACCGCTGAAACCGTCATGAAGGATGAAGATAAAGATGGCGATGGTACAGGGGGCGACGAGCCGCCGAAACCGGGACGGGCACATTTGCACGTCGTGAAATAACGTCGTGAAATAAGGGAACCGTTGATTTATTCCACCAGACGGGAATATAAATCAGTGGTTTCTACGGGCGTGGGCTCCCATGGCTCTGTTGCTATCGACTGGCGATTTTGTTCGTCTGTTCGCGCAAGCGCTGTAACACGGTATCTTTACCAATCAAAAACAATGTCTTGTCGATGCCTGGTGTATGTGTCGTGCCAGTTGTCATGAGTCGCAAGGGCATAGCGAGTTTTGGCATCTTTAATTCAAACTGGGTAACACAAGACTTGATGGCATCGTGGATGTTTTCTGGTTGCCATGAGAGTGTGTCCAGTCGCTGGATGATGTCTTGCAAGGCTGGCAGGACGGCCGGATCGAGGTGTGCAGCCAACGCATCCGCTTCTGGCGGCTGATAGTGGTAAAAGATGCGTGCCTGTCGCACCAGGTCGACCAATGTTTCGGCGCGTTCTCGTAACAGATCGACAACGTCTGTCAAAGCCGGGCCTTGTTGCGTATCCAAACCTTCGGCAGCGAGAAAGGGCGTGAGTGCCTCGGCCAGTTGTGACACGTCAGTGGACTTGATGTATTGCTGATTCAGCCAGCGTAGTTTATCGGTATTGAATTTGGCCGGTGCACGGTTGATGGCATCAAGCGCAAACCAGTCGGTAAATTGTTGTAGGCTGAACAGTTCGTCGTCACCATGTGCCCAGCCCAATCGGGCCAGATAATTGAGTAGCGCGGCAGGCAAGAATCCCTCTTGCTGGTATTGCAGGACGCTGACTGCCCCGTGGCGTTTGGATAGTCTCTCACCATCTTCACCCAGAATCATGGGGACATGTGCATAGCGTGGCAGTTCAGCGCCGAGGGCCTTGAGAATGTTGATTTGGCGCGGGGTATTGTTGACATGATCGTCGCCACGAATAACGTGCGTAATACGCATATCCCAGTCGTCGACAACCACACAAAAGTTGTAGGTCGGCGTGCCGTCGGAGCGGGCGATAATCAGATCGTCGAGTTCCTCATTGCTGATGCGGATATTGCCTTTGACCAGATCGTGCCAGACGACAGCGCCGTCTTGTGGGTTTTTGAAGCGAATGACAGGTTGAATGTCAGTGGGAACTGGCGGCAGCGTTTTGCCGGCTTCCGGTCGCCAGCGGCCATCGTAGCGTGGTTTTAGCCCCGCCGCGCGCTGGTTTTCCCGCATGCTGTCCAGTTCTTGTGGCGTGGCATAACAATAATACGCTTGACCTTGTGCCAGCATTTGGGCCAGCACTTCTTTGTACCGGGGCATGCGTTGCATCTGATAAAACGGCCCTTCGTCGTAATCCAATCCCAGCCAGCGCATGCCATCCAGAATGGCCTGCACAGATTCGGGTGTGGAGCGTTCGAGGTCGGTATCTTCAATGCGCAGGACAAACGTACCATGATGGTGACGGGCATATGCCCAGGCGAACAAGGCGGTTCGGGCGCCACCGATATGGAGATAGCCGGTTGGGCTGGGTGCAAAACGGGTACGGACGGCAGGATGCATGAAATTTCCAAATAACGTTCAGGTTCAGGCAGTACCACCAACAGTCAGGCCGTCGATGCGTAAGGTTGGCTGCCCGACGCCAACGGGTACGCTTTGACCTTCCTTGCCGCAGGTGCCAACACCTGGATCCAGGCGCATGTCATTGCCAATCATCGAAACGCGGGTGAGCACATCCGGGCCATTGCCGATTAACGTCGCGCCTTTGACTGGCGTGGTGATTTTGCCATTTTCGATTAAATAGGCTTCGGCGGCAGAAAACACAAATTTACCGCTGGTGATGTCTACCTGACCGCCGCCAAAGTTGACGGCGTACAGACCATGTTCGACGGAAGCGATGATTTCCTGCGGATCATATTCCCCATTCAGCATATAGGTATTGGTCATGCGTGGCATCGGAATGTGGGCGAAGGATTCGCGACGGGCGTTACCGGTAGGGGATGCGCCCATCAGACGGGCATTCAAACTATCCTGTAGATAGCCTTTCAGAATGCCATTTTCAATCAGTGTCGTGCACTGGGTTGGGTTGCCCTCGTCGTCGATATTAAGCGAGCCGCGACGGTTCGGCAGTGTGCCATCATCGACGACGGTGACGCCGCTCGCCGCTACTTTTTCACCGATGCGATTGCTGAATGCGGAGCTGCCTTTGCGGTTGAAGTCACCCTCCAGACCATGGCCGATGGCTTCGTGCAGCAAAATTCCCGGCCAGCCGGCACCAAGCACGACGGTCATTGTACCGGCAGGCGCAGGTTTTGCGGCCAAGTTGGTGATGGCTTGATGCACGGCTTCGTTGGCATACTGGTGTAGCATGGCATCATTAAAATAACTGTAATCGAAGCGGCCGCCACCACCGGACATGCCCTGTTCACGCTGCCCGTCCTGTTCGGCAATGACTTGTAGCGACAGACGTACCAGTGGGCGGACATCGGCTGCCTGATGACCGTCCGAGCGGGCAATGAAGACCACATCGTATTCGGCATTCAGGCTCGCCATGACTTGCGTGACACGCGGATCGGCAGCACGGGCATAGCGCTCGAGCTTTTCCAGCAGGGTGACTTTTTCTGCGTCTGGTAATGACACCAGCGGGTCGTTTGGTGCGTACAGTGCGTGTGGCGTGTGGCGTGTGGCGACACGGTGATGTTGTTGATTGCCAACACGGGCGATGGCGCGGGTGGCTTCGCTGGCGGCAAGCAATGCGCTGTGGCTGATGTCGTCGGAATAAGCAAACGCCGTTTTTTCGCCGGACACGGCACGCACACCCACACCTTGTTCAATGTTGAAACTGGCTGATTTGACCTGTCCTTCTTCCAGACTCCAGCCTTCTGAACGGGTGTACTGAAAATACAGGTCGGCGTAATCGAGTTGATGGCGCATCAACTGACTGAACACTTCGTCGAGATGTCGCGTGTTGATCTGGTTTGGCGTCAGCAGTGTGATGTGCGCGGTATCCAGCAGAGCTTGTTGGTTTGGCGTGTAGATGCCACTTATGGGGGTAGACATGTGAACCTCGCTCATTTAAAGGTGAGAGACATGTAAATGGGTGCAATCCAGCGCACGGTGAGACAGTGCCGGCAGGCTGTTGCGCAAGTGTTGCTGATAATCCGGGTTGATATTGGCCAGAACGATGCCAGAACCACGTGGCAAGCGATCAAGCACAGTCCCCCACGGGTCGACAATCATGGTATCACCATGGGTTTCCCGTCCGGACAGGTGATAACCGCCTTGTGCGGGCGCCATGACATAAGCCAGGTTTTCAATGGCGCGCGCGCGCACCAGCGTTTCGAAATGCGCTTTGCCGGTGGTGGCCGTAAACGCGGAAGGGATGACAATCAGATTCACTTCCCGCATGGCGCGGTACAGTTCGGGAAAGCGTAGATCGTAGCAAATGGATAGCCCAATACGGCCAAATGGCGTATCGACGACGACAATCTGATCACCGGGTTCGATGGTGTTTTCTTCTTGATAATGTTCGGCACCCATATTGAAACCAAACAGGTGAATTTTGTCATAACGCGCCACGCGTTTACCCTTGTCGTCGAAAACGAGACAACTGTTGCGCACTTTTCCTGCGGTTTCGGAGACCAAAGGGATAGAGCCGCCGATTAACCAGATGGCATGTTTTTTGGCGGTGTTGGACAAAAAACGTTGGATGGGACCTTGTCCATCCTGTTCGGCGATGACCAGTTTGTCCGTGTCTTTCATCCCCATGATGGCAAAAAACTCGGGCAAAGCGATTAGTTTGGCGCCTTGTTTGGCCGCCATGGCGATTAATCGGGCAGCTTCGGCGAGATTGGCGCTGACGTTGGGGCCAGAAGCCATTTGGATGGCAGCGACACGGTGAGGTGACAAAGTAGAGGGTGTGTGAGATGCATCAGTCATGGGTTGGTTTGCGTTTCGAGTTGAATGGATGTATTGGTAGGAATATTTTTGAGCAGCACACGCGACGAGGGTAGGGCCAGTGCCAATAGCCACTGGCGCAATTCTGCCGCATATATGGCGGCTTCATCGTTGGTCGGGTAAGAAATCACCAGCATTTGTTTGGGATCATTCAATAAGGGTAAAACGCAGGGTTTGATGTTGGTATTGTCGAGGACAGACAGTCCGCTGCGTGGTGACAGCCAGAAATCGTCACCAATCGGGCAGACATCGGCACGGGAAAAATTGGCTGCAAGCAATAGACTGGATAAGATAAGTAATATGAAAAAGCGTTTTTGCATGAATCAAAGTCCTGTTTTTTGAACCACCGGATCATGCCAGGAACCAGTGATGTCATAGTTATAACGCAATGCTTCGCCAATCGGGTTGGACAGCAGTTTTTGTATCGCCAGCATACTCAACCCTACCACCGGGCCGCCGACAAATGAACTGGCGAGCGCCACGCTTTCACTCAGTTTTGGGCTGACGGAGACTTTCAGGTTTTCGGTTTGCGCGTGAATATTCACGCTTCCTTGCAAGTGAACGGTTGCTGCGGGTCCCTGCATCATAAAATCACTGCTGCCTATTATGCCGTGATTTAACAAAATCGTCGCGGAAATGTCATCAAAAGCGAATCCATTACTGAAAACGTCGCGGAAATCCAGCGTAATGTGGTGCGGTAAATCCTGTAAGCTTAGAATGCCAAGCAATTTTGCAGCACCCGGATCCAGTTTCAGGAACTGACCATGCATGGCATGAAGCGTGAATTGTCCATTCAAGCTGCCGATAGGAATGTCCATCGGCGTGCCGTTCCATGATGCGTTACCGTCAAGTTGGGCTGTGCCGCGGGCGATGGTATCTGGTTGGTGATAACGGGCAAGGAAGCCGCCGAGACGGTGAATGCTCAGATGCAATTGGGCTTGGGTTTGTGGCGTGCCGCTCAGGTGCCAGTCGGCGGTCATGGCGAATGTGCTGTCGGGGTTGCTCACGGTGAGCGGGTCGATGTGCATGCCACCTGGAATAGGCGTGGCGTGCAGGTTGAGTTTGCCCAGTGCATAATGATCGACTTGCAGATCATCGACCTGAAACTGCATTTCCGGCCAGTGAACATCCTGATTATCATTTGGTTTGTCTGGCGCTGACGCTGACGCCGGTGCTGATGGCTGTGCGGGTGGAATATCCAGTGTTTTGAATTGCGCCACGAGTTTGCCCTGAGGATAGGATGGTTTGGCCGGAAACCAATTGATGTCGCCTTGTATACGAGGGCCAGAAAGGTGGGCAAGCCAGAGGGTATTTTGTTGCGTGGCACTCAGGGTGACCTGCTGAAAATCATGGTGAAACAGTTGTAGTTGACGTACGGTGAGATCGACGTTGTGTATCGGTAGCGCGCTTCCCTGACCGGAAAGCAGACCAAACCAGTCTTCCAGTTGAATGTTGTCCAGTGTACCAAGAATATCCAGTCCTTCATGCGCAGGCAGACTGGCATGACCACCGCCCAGTACAATGCTGCCGCGGTCGAGGTGCAGGCTGCCTTGGTCAGAATAGGCGAGTAGTTGCGCCTGCAGTCGGTCGTCATAGTGAATGTTGGCCAGCAGGTGACCGTCGCTGGTGTTGTGGCTGTCCCAATGCAAGGCAAGTGATTGGCTGGCCGTTTTATTCAGTGGTGGAGGTAGATCAATGGCAAGACCGTCCAGATTGCTGCCTGCCGTGATGTCCGTTACTTTTCCGCGCAGGAGCGACAAGGTGGCATGCCATGGTGTTTTGCCATGGAAATGTTGTGCGAGTGTATTGGGTATCCAGTGGTCCAGTTCGTCCTGTGCAATTTGTCCCTGAATATGAATTTGCGCGCTGCCGTCAGACTGGCTGGTGCTATTCAATACGGCTGGCTGGTGGAACAGTTGTAACCGGATGTCGTTGGCATTGACTCCGGTTTGGGTGAATTGCAGGAAGCCGTGGATATCATCCAGAGACGGTAATTGCGGCGAGAGTTTTACATTGTCGTGCTGGAAGTGGAGTGTGCCTGCGATATCCGGGTGCAGTATGTCGTGGAAAGGCAATTTGATGTGCAGGTCAAGGTGGGTGTTGCCGGTGCCGTTGGCATTTGCGGTCAGGTTATCCAGTGCTTTTTTGACCGGACTGGCGTTGACGAACTGAATGAAGTCGGCGATTTTTCCGTCTGCCTGTCCGTCTGCTTGCAGATATTCCTTGTCATGAGCGAACAGATCGGGAATCTGCACCAGAATATGGCGTAATTTTGTTTGGTACAGACGGGCATTGTCGCTGTGAATCAGCATGCGGGTTCCCTCAAAATCGACGCTGCCCTGAATGTGATTGATACGCGGGAAATCCGGGTTGGGTCGTATGGAGGCATCTTTGACAGCGATGTGTACATTGAGCAAACCTTGTCCATCGTTGTGAAAGGGATAGTGCGCGAGATTGCCGACCAGATCAAATTGTGCGCGCTCGGCAATACCACCGAGCAGGTTCTGGCACACCCAGTTGTATGCAGGGCGCTGGACGACAAGTGGCAGATAGTGACAGGCTGCGCTGCCGCGGGCGTTGTACAATCCGCCGTGCAGATCGATTTGTCCTGGTTGTCCGGGTTGCCAATCGTAGCTGCCGAACAGGTTGCCACTGAAATCGGCGTTATTGAGATTGGCTTGCGCCAGATTGAACTGCCAGCCGGTTTTTTGTTGTTGCCAGCGCAATTGCGCGGTCAGACTGTTCAGGTGCAGGTGGGGTTCGAACAATAGTTTGGGTAAATCCAGTCCGACATTGGTACTGGATAGTGCGACCGTGCCAGACTGGTTGTTGCCGTCGATGTGTCCGGACAAACCGGAAAAACCAGAGGAGCCGAATAAATCGGGTGCAGCTGCGTTGCCGTGCATGCTCAGATCAGAAAACTGGCCAGTCAGGCTGAATGTGTTGGGTTGCGGCAGATTGCCAAGCCAGCTTGCATTAATGTTACGCAGCTTGCCGGAAAGTTGGTGTTGCTGCAACCATTGGGTTTGTATCGGAGAAAGAGGCAGATAAGAAGCAAGTTGTGCCAGATTGCCCAGCGACAGGTTTGAGCAGCGTAATACGCCTTGTGCAGCTGTGTGAGCGGAAGCGGGAGCAAGGCGCAGATAAAAGTCCATTGGGGCAAGATAGAGCAAGGCATCATTGCGCAGGCTGACTTGCTTGAGTTCAATGGATTGGGTATTGCCTTGCCGTTGCCACGATGCCTGTCCCGACAGGTTCAGCAGATTCAGGCGGGGCAAATCGGGCGTGAATTGCAAAGATAATTGGCGTAATCGTACCTGACTGACGAGCGCAGTGAGTCGAGCATGGGCAAATTGCCCTGACAGGGAAACATTGCCATAGCCATGGGTGATACCTAGCGGCAACGTCAGCCAGGGTTGCCATTGCGTGAGATCAATACCCGTGGCTTGAACGGACAGCGTGCCTCGCCAGGCGGGTAGATCGTGTAGTGAGCGACCGACAAGGTTGCCGTCGATAAAAACGGGAGGGGCAATCGGCGTAGAAGGAATAGCGGAAAAATGGAAGCGATGATGGGAAAAGAAACTGTCCAGACTGAGATTCAGGTCGTTAAAAGCCAGAACCGGGCTGTTGCGGGTCGCATCCTGCCAGGTGAGCGTGGCGTGAGACAGTTGCAGGTGCGGTTGGCGTAACAGCCAGTCGGCAAAATCAGGGGAAGTGGTTTGTTGATGGATGGGGTAGTGGTCGAGCCACAAGCTGCCATCGGCCTTGCGGGTCAGCGCAATAGACTGATTGGAAATAACGAGCTTTGTCAGTCGTAATTCACCCAATGGCAGGCTGGTCCACGAAATTCCGGCGCGTATATCGTTTAAAGTGATGAGTGGCGTGCCCGAGCGTGAAAGTACCTGAATCCGACTGATATGCAATACAGGATGCCACCCTTGCCAACTGGCGTCCAGTTTGCCAAGCTGGATATTCTGTCCGCTGGCATGGCTTAGCGAGGCAGCAATCTGCGGGCGCCATTGATCCAGATTGGGCAGAATCCAGAATCGTAACAGGAGCCCTGTCAGCAACAGGCACACAATCAATGTGCCGGTGAACCAAAGGGTCAGGCGTATCGTGTGATGACCGATTGACCGTTTCATCATTAACAGACAGATTTAAGTTGTTCCAGAATAGCTGGGTTTTCTAGTGTGGATACATCCTGGCTGATTTCTTCGCCACGAGCCAGCGCGCGTAACAAGCGACGCATGATTTTGCCGGAACGGGTTTTGGGCAGGTTTTCACCGAACCGAAATTCTTCCGGTTTGGCAATGGCGCCAATTTCCTTGCCAACCCAGTGACGCAATTCGTCTGCCATGGCTTTGGCATCATCATCGCGGGGACACTGTTGTTTGAGCACCACAAACGCCACGATGGTTTCACCTTTGATGTCGTGTGGTTTGCCAACGACTGCTGCTTCCGCGACGGCAGGGTGGGTGGCAAGCGCCGATTCGATTTCCATGGTGCCCAGCCGGTGGCCAGAGACGTTCAGTACGTCGTCGATGCGCCCCATGATCCAGAAATAACCTTCTTCATCGCGGTGGGCAGAGTCTCCCGCGACATAACACCCTTTGAATTCCGTGGGGAAATACGTGGCTTTAAATCGCTCCGGATCGTTCCACAAGGTGCGCAGCAAGGAAGGAAAAGGCTGGCGAATGACCAGATAACCACCTTCACCAACCGGTAATGACTCACCCTGTTCATCCAGGATGTCTGCCTGAATACCGGGCAGAGGGAGTGTGCAGGAACCGGGCTTGGCGGTAATGGCGCCGGGTAGGGGGGCAATCATGTGCGCGCCGGTTTCGGTTTGCCACCAGGTATCGACTACCGGGCAGCGTTCCCGGCCGACCTGATGGTAAAACCATAGCCAGGCTTCCGGGTTGATGGGTTCACCGACGGTGCCCAACAGTCGCAGACTGGACAGGTCATACTGTGCCGGCAGATCGGCGCCCAGTTTGATGAGCGAACGAATGGCGGTGGGTGCGGTATAAAATGTCGTGACGCGGTGTTGCTGGATCATGCGCCAGAAACGCCCGGCGTCCGGCCAGGTCGGAATGCCTTCGAAAATCACCTGTGTCATGCCAAGCGCCAATGGACCATACGTCACGTAACTGTGGCCGGTAATCCAGCCCACATCAGCAGTACACCAGAATATGTCAGTGGCAGGTTTTGCATCGAATACCCAATGCATGGAGGTGATGGCGCCCAGCAAATATCCGGCGCTGCTGTGCTGAACGCCCTTGGGTCGTCCGGTGGAACCGGAAGTATACAGAATGAACAGCGGGTCTTCGGCATTCATCCATTCCGGTTCACAAAATGTTGCCTGACTGGACACGCAATCATGCCACCAGACGTCACGGCCGTTTTGCCAGTGTATCGGGCATCCGGCACGTTGGTAGACGATTACCCGTTCAATGGGAGATGCCGTGGACATGGCGAGTGCGTCATCGACTACCGACTTAAGCGGAATGGTCTTGCCGCCGCGAAAACCTGCATCAGCGGTGATGACAATACGGGCGCTGGCATCCATGATGCGTTCATGCAATGATTTGGCGGAAAACCCGCCAAACACGACAGAATGGATGGCGCCAATACGGGCGCAAGCCTGCATGGCGACGATGGCTTCCACACTCATGGGCAGATAGATAACGATACGATCTCCCTTGTGAATACCCTGTTCTTTCAGGGCATTGGCCATGGCGCACACACGCTCGAACAATTGCTGGTAGGTCACATGACTGACCGTACCATCATCTGCTTCAAAAATGATGGCGGTGCGTGCGCTGTGGTGGGTAAGGTGTCGATCCAGACAATTCCACGATACGTTCAGCTCACCGTCGTCAAACCAGCGGAAAAAGGGGGCATTGTCTGTATCCAATATCCGGTTGAAGGGTTTTTGCCAGGTAATGTGCTCACGGGCTAGATTGGCCCAGAATTCAGGGTAAGCTGTTCTGGCTTGCTCGCACAGCGCCTGATAATGGGTGACCCCGGAAACATTGGCTTGCGCCTGAAACGTGGTGGGAGGTGGAAAATGGCGGTTTTCGTGCAAGACAGATTCAATGTGCGACATGGGTAACTCCAGACAGACTGGTGCCATTTTACTCGGATTTGCGGACAGAAAGGCTGGTCAGGAAAGGGTTGGCTGCAATTTTTTTGCATATTTTGGAAAAGGCCGGAATGTTCACGAATTTTATTTGGCCGAAGGCCGGTTTTCTTGTTTTGTGTTGAAAAAAACAGGTGGGGAGTTATAATCTGACCGATGGGGTCGGTCGGCTTCGTGCCGCTTCTCATGATGACAGGCTTGTTTGTCTTTTCGCCCCGTCATCTTGTCATTCTGTTATCTCGTTGAATTCAACCTATACGAACAACATGCGCATAACCAGTGAAGAGCATGCAACCATCAGTAAGCTGATTCACCAAGTCGATGCCGAGGCGAAGATTTATCTGTTCGGCTCTCGAGCGGACGACACGGCCCTGGGCGGCGATATAGATTTGCTGGTTTTATCCGAAAAAATCAATCTGATGAGCAAATTGGAAGTGTTGGCGCAAATGCACCGGCAACTGGGTGAGAGGAAGATAGACATTGTCATTTATCCGGATGCGAGTCATCCATTTCCCAGGATGGCGATTCAGACGGGGGTTCAGCTGTGATGCAGGAGAATCTCGTGTTGTTGCAGGAAGAAATGGCTCGTATGCAGGCGGCGGCTGATTATTTGGCGTATTCGATGACGAGATGCCAAGATTTGATTGGACGGCATGAACGGTCGATGGAAGAAATGGAACGGCTCGAGTCGCT
>JAJYGL010000180.1 GCA_021790625.1 Pseudomonadota bacterium
CTGCGCACCAGCGAAATCTTGCCGCCGTCCTTGCTGGACAAAACCCTGCAAGCATATCGCCAGCAAAATGCTGATCCGGAAATGCTCAAATTACTGGCGCAAAGCTCGCCGCTGGGTCGGGTATTCGCTGCCGGACTGCGCAACGCGAAGCAGTCGCGCGAAGTGATGAAAGAATCCGTTGAAGAAGCCGGGCGTGCAGCCGCACACGAACTGGAGCGCTTCCTGCCTGCATTGGGCACCATTGCTTCAGTTGCCCCGCTCTTGGGTTTGCTAGGCACCGTTATCGGCATGGTGGAAATTTTTGGCTCACAAACCACCTCCGGCAGCAACCCGGCCGTGCTCGCGCACGGCATTTCTACTGCGTTATACAACACCGCCTTCGGACTGATTGTCGCCATACCAAGTTTGATTTTCTACCGCTTTTTCCGCTCTCGCGTCGATAATTTGATTGTCGACATGGAACAAGAGACTGTCAAACTGGTAGAAATCCTGCAAGGCGAACGTCAAAAATGAATTTCAACCGCCATAAACAGCAGGAAGAACCGGAAATCAATCTAATTCCGATGATTGACGTGTTGCTGGTGGTGCTCATTTTCTTGATGGTCACCACAACGTATTCAAAATTTTCCGAGCTGCAAATCAACTTGCCGCAAGCCAATGGCGACAATGCCAAAGAAAAACCACAAGAGGTTACTGTCACTGTGGATGCTGCGGGTAATTACCAGATCAATAATGCCCCAATCAGTTTTGGTAACGTGCAAAACATGGCACAACTGCTCAAGCGCGCTGCGAAAGGGCCGGGTACTGTCATTGTCATCAACGCCGATGCCAAGGCAACCCATCAGTCTGTCATCAATATCATGGAAGCCGGACGTGAAGCGGGCCTTACCCGCATTACCTTTGCCACCCAAAAAACCAATTGAGGCATTGCCCATGCTGACTGGCTGGAAGGATCCATTCGGGCATAATCTGCTTGGCCTGTGGCTCGCTGACCGTCACGACCGTCGCCACGGAGAAACCGCCCGTATGGCCGCACGACGCGGCCTCATCAAACCGCTGGGCGAACGCGGAAAAGTAATCTGGATATTGGCGGGCAACACCCGTGCCAGCGTGCATCAGGCGGTTGAGTTGACGGCAGCCATTCGTGCCAAACGCCTCGACATCCGGCTGATACTTACCTTTGAGCAAGATTTTCCCGACCTGCTCGCGCCGCTGGACAACTGCGATAAAACTGGCTGGGGTTACGCACCAAGCGACCACCCACGCGCCTTGAAACGCGCTTTGCAGCGTCTCGACCCTTATGGCTTCATCGTGGTAGATACCCACGTGCGCCGTCACCTGTCTGCGATACTCGACAAATCACCACGCGTGCTCGCAACGCATCCAGGCAAGACAAACTTCCGGCATGAAACCATCGGCAGCGGCGCTGACTGGCAAACACTGTTCACGCAGGCTCAAGTCGATCCCAACTTTAAATCTCTGGTCAACCAGAACAGCGAACGTCATCTGTGGTGGTGGCATGGCCCGTTCGACCCGCAGGCACGACAGGATTGGCAGGCGCATCTTCCAGAGGACGTGTTGTTCGTCAGTGGCGCCATGCCTGCTGGCCAGCACCTTACCATCAGCCAATGGAACCGTGAGCCGCTTGCCAACGGCGACGTGGTATGGGTAGACGACGAAAAATGGCTGCCAGCAATTGCCGCTTCCGTCACCGGCAGCCATTTTGCCAGCCATGACAGTGCCCTGCTCTGGCAAGCGATGGCAGGTGGTCACGCTGCCAGCAGTTCCTCTATCTTGCTACCTGACAATTTGAAAACGGCGATTACCACTGCCGCATTGCCATTTGAACACTGGCAAAACTGGCGCGCCCAGCCGTTTGTTACCCGCAAAATAGGCGATACAGCACGGCGACTGTTCTGGCAAACCCGCCGACAGGCCGAACAAGACAGCCAGCAAATAATCGAACGGGTTTTTGAGTGGTGATCGCCAGTCTCGAACGCTGGTTCAACCAGCAATGGCAAACCCGTTCCTGCTGGCAAATCCTGTTACAACCGCTGTCTCTGCTTTACCGTCTCACGCTGTTTTTTCGCCGCATGGCTTATCGGTTGAACTGGCTGCATCGCACCACGTTCCCCGTTCCGGTGCTGGTTGTCGGTAATCTGGTGATCGGTGGCAGCGGAAAAACACCGCTCACCATCTGGATCGCCAACCAATTGCGCGCCAAAGGTTGGCATCCTGGTATCATCAGCCGTGGTTATGGCGGACAAAACCAAATACCACAGGCCATCCAACCCGACACGGACGTCACCATTAGCGGCGACGAAAGTCTGCTGATGGCGCGCCATACCGATGTCCCTGTTTACACCGCACGCCTCAGAGTAGCTGCTGCCAAAGCGCTGTTGGCCGCTCATCCCAACGTTGATGTCCTCATCAGCGACGATGGTCTGCAACATACCGCGCTGGCGCGCCAGATTGAAATCGTGGTCATCGACGCCACGCGCGGATTCGGCAACCAGCAATTACTCCCCGCAGGCCCCTTGCGGGAACCCTTGCACCGCCTGCAAAGCGCTGACATCATCATCGTCAATCAAACAGGCCCTCTGCACGCCAGCCTGCGCAAACTACCCGCGCACCACACACTGATACTGCAACCAGATACCCTGTATGCACTGACTGCTCCCCATCAACGCGTCACACCCGATTTTTTTATCGGCAAAACCGTGCATGCCATTGCCGGTATCGGCCATCCACAACGCTTTTTCAATCAATTATCAGCTGCCGGTCTATCTTTCACGGCTCACGCGTTTCCCGATCATCATGCTTTTCAAGCCAGTGAACTGAATTTTCACGGCGACATCATCATGACGGAGAAAGATGCAGTAAAATGTGAGGCTTTCGCTACGGATGCCATGTGGGTATGGCCTGTGCAAGCGCAACCGGATAACGATTTTCTTCCCCACCTTCTGACACGACTGGACGCACATCATGGACGGCAAGCTGCTTGATATTCTGGTATGCCCACTTTGCAAGGGCAAGCTGATTTACCGCAAGACAGAAGGCGAACTCATCTGCAAAGCCTGTCGACTGGCATTTCCGGTGCGAGACGGAATTCCTGTCATGCTCGAATCCGAGGCACGCGCCATCCCTGCTGACGAAGACATCCAGTGAATCCTTTTACCGTCATCATCCCTGCCCGTTACGCCTCGACACGCCTGCCAGCCAAACCACTGGCCGACATTCACGGCAAACCGATGGTTGTGCGGGTCGCTGAGCGCGCGCTGGCAAGTGGTGCGCAGGCAGTCTGGATTGCTGCCGACGATGAACGCATTTTGTCTGCGGCCAACACACACAATATCTCCTGCTTGATGACATCCGTGCACCATACTTCCGGCACGGATCGCATCGCGGAAGCCACCCGTCTGCTCCACCTGCCCGATGAACACATCATCGTGAATGTACAAGGCGATGAACCCCTGATTGAACCCGCGCTGATTCGTCAGGTTGCGCAAGAGTTGTCCAGCCACCCTGATACGCCAATGGCAACCCTGTGCCACCCCATCCATGACGAGGCTGCATTTCACAACCCCAATATTGTCAAAGTAACCATCAATCAGCAAGGCAACGCACTATATTTCAGCCGCGCAGCGATTCCATGGCCACGCGCAGGCTGGCAAACCGGTACCCCCGCCTTACGGCACATGGGGCTATATGCCTATCGTGTCAGCTTCTTGCACCAATTCAGCCAGCTACCACCGACGTCGATTGAAGAAACCGAAGCATTGGAACAATTGCGCGTACTGTGGCACGGCTTTCCCATCCGTGTCGGCATCAGCCCTCAGGCCGCCGCACCCGGTGTAGACACCATTGCTGATCTGGATTATGCACGAGCGAATTTTCAACCCCCTTCCCCTTATCATGAAAGCTGATTGACCATGCGCATCATTTTGCTCGGTGGCCCCGGTGCGGGCAAAGGCACCCAAGCCCATTTCATTCGCGAGCGCTACCATATTCCGCAAATCTCGACCGGTGACATGCTACGACAGGCCATTACGGCCGGCACCCCACTGGGACTTGCCGCCAAGTCGGTCATGGATTCCGGCCAGCTTGTCTCCGACGACATCATCCTGGAATTGGTCAAAGACCGCATTACCCAACCGGACTGCGCCAACGGCTTTCTGTTTGATGGCTTTCCGCGCACACTGGTGCAAGCAGAAGCAATGAAACAGGCAGGTGTCCCCATTGATTCCGTGGTGGAAATTGACGTGCCGGACGAAATCATTATCGAACGCATTTCCGGCCGCCGTGTACACCAACCTTCCGGCCGCACATATCATGTTCATTTCAATCCGCCTGTCACGCCAGACCGCGATGATGTGACCGGGGAACCACTCATTCAGCGCGATGATGACCGCGAAGCCACCATCAAAAAACGGCTGGAGGTCTACCACGCCCAGACCGAGCCATTGGTACATTACTATGCCGACTGGGCAAAAAATGAACCGGAATCTGCCCCACGTTACATCAAAATCAATGGATTAGGCACAGTCGATACCATTCGGGATGCCCTGTTTTCTGCCCTGGGCTAACCAGAATTCATCATGCAAACTGACGATACCGTTACCATCGAGTCATTGAATCACGAAGGACGCGGCGTTGCCCATCGGGCGGACGGGAAAACCTTGTTTATCGATGGCGCCATCACCGGCGAGCGGGTGCAATATTCCAGTTACCGCAAAAAAGAACAATACGAGATGGCGCAGATGACAAAGCTGGTACGCCCAAGCGCCATGCGGGTAACGCCACGCTGCCCGCATTTCGGCGTCTGTGGTGGCTGTAATCTGCAACACGTCGAACCCAACGCCCAAGTTGCCGCCAAGCAACGCATTCTGGAAGACAACCTGCAACACATCGGCAAAATCAGACCCGACCACCTGCTCCCCGCCATTCACGGCCCGGCTTGGGGCTACCGTACCCGTGCACGCCTATCGGTACGACTGGTGGAAAAAAAAGGCGGCATACTGGTCGGTTTTCACGAACGCAAAAACAGCTTTATCGTTGACATGCACCGTTGCGAAACGCTGCCGCCACACATTTCAGCACTGATTACCCCCTTACGCGATATGTTGGCGCAACTGAGTATTCGTACGGCAGTACCACAAATCGAAGTTATCGCCACTCAGCCCGTCAACGTGCTGGTATTACGCCACATGGCCGAACCCTCGCCCGCCGATCTGGACTTACTGCGTCAATTTGCCGATATCCACCGCATCCAATGGTGGCTGCAACCCAAAGGTCCCAACACCATCACGCCCTTTTACCCCCTCGATGCACCTGCGCTGGCGTATCAACTACCGGAATTTGGGCTGGAGATGCCCTTCGGCCCGTCCGAATTCACCCAGATCAACACTGACATCAACCCGATACTGGTACGCCGCGCCCTGCAACTGCTCGACCCGCAACCACACGAGCGTATCGCCGACATGTTCTGCGG
>JAJYGL010000119.1 GCA_021790625.1 Pseudomonadota bacterium
TGCCAAAAAGCAACTATTTTTACCGTTTTTTCAGCACCATCACCCAAAACCGCGAACATCCCTACTGGTGGACAGAGTCACGCGCTGCTGACGAAGCGCAAATTATCGAGCACCACCTGTCGCGCCGGTTATGGTTGCTGGAAACCATTGTCACCGCAGCACCACTGATGGGATTGATGGGAACCATTGCCGGCATGATGCACGCCTTTCAGCTCATCGGTCAAAATGGCCTGGTCAACCCGACCGGCGTCACCGGCGGTGTTGCGCAAGCATTGATTGCCACCGCCATCGGCCTCATGATTGCACTGGTAAGCCTGTTTGGTTTCAACTATTTTTCCCGCCTGCAAGCGCAAACGCTGGATGACATGGAACGCTTGGGCACACGACTCATCGACCGTGTCAGACTGGACCAACACGTGAATCAAGAAACGAATAAATCAAAATAAATCAACATAAATCAACATAAATCAACAAGGCTGAATACCATGAAACTGCGCAAAACCCGCCAGCAACGCAAGGGACGCATCGAAATCATTCCCATGATCGATGTCATGTTCTTTCTGCTCGCCACGTTCATGCTGGCCTCACTGTCCCTGCAAAAACTCGACGCCATCAAACTGAACCTGCCGCAAGGCGCCGCAGCACCCATGGCGCAACAGGCGACACCAGTCACCCTCAGCATTACCGCTGATAACCACATTCTCATTAATCGTCAACCCACTTCACTGGCAAAATTGGCTCAAACACTCAAACCCCTGCTACATGCCGATCAAACCGTGATCGTCTCCGCAGACGAACATGCGCAACAAGGTACGGTCGTTCATGCCATGCTAGCCGCCCAAAGCGCGGGAGCCGCCCATTTTCTGATTGCCGTTGCCCATGAGTGAAGAAGTCATGCATCAGGATAATATGTTTCGCGGCATGCTATTGCCTGCCCTTGTCATCTGGCTCCTTGTTATCTTCGCACTTGGCCATGGGCTGCAAAAAAACAATCAGCAACTCACCCCGCCTGCGCTCGACGCCCGGCTCATCGAGCTGCCGCCGGCATCCAACACACCCGCGCCAGCGCGAATGGCCTCACCCGCACCAAGCAAAATGCCAGCTCACAAAACACCTGTTCAACCAACAAAAATTCAACCAGCAAAAATTCAACCGACAAAAACCCAGGCAGAAAAAATATTGCCGCCCGCACCGCCTAAAGTGCCCGTTCAATCCACACCACCGGCAGTTTCAGCGCCCGCTCAACCCATCCAGCATAGCTTGCCTACACCAAACACCTCATCGGCAGCACCTGCAACGCAAAAATCTGCCACACCGCCAACAAACAACACCAACAACACCAATAATACCGACAACGCATCGGGCGACACAGAAAACATGGGAGCACAAGCCGTCTACCATCCGAACCCGGTCATTCCAGAAGAGTTACGTGATGATGCGCTGCACGTCACCGTATCCGTACGTTTTCATATTGCCGCCGATGGCAGCGTCACCGTTGAACTCACACACCCCGCCCCAGATCCACGGTTAAACCGCATTGTGCTCGACACACTCAAAACCTGGCGCTTTTTTCCCGCCACCAACAAAGGAAAACCCATCACTTCCACACAAGATCTCGACATCAATATCGGCGGTGAATAAAAAACGGGTATCTGCAATCCACAGGGGATGGGGTTAAATAGGGTTAAATTTTTGGCCATCGACACATTGAAAGCTTAAAAAACGATCACTCATATTTGGCGACATGAATACGTTAACGTTGAGGTAAGGGGCGGGCGGCTTCTCGCCCGTTCCTCTTGACCGTAAGATTGGGTATCGCAGTTGCACACGAAAGTTCCATACCTACCGCCTGCTACCAGTGTAGCCGGGTTTCCTGTACTGATGGCGCACGATCAGGATTCGAATGCCGGTTTCAAGATTTCGATATACGACCAAGTACGGAAAAACCTTCAGTGGGAATGTTCTTCGTCCTCCTGTCGTTGGCGTTCCGAGACCTGGATGCTCAACCAAGAGTTTGGTGATACGTTCAAATTCTTCGAGAAAACGCACAGCGACCACGGGGCCAGCTTGTTCGCTGTAGAAATCCAGAGCTTTGGCAATATCATGCTCCGCTCCAGGATGGAGCGAGTAGGTCATCGCTGAATTCTTGCGCGAAGCCGGGGGATGGCTACCTGCCCTGAAACTGCCGAGACCGAACCGGATTCCAGTTCGGCTTCTCTGCGATCTGCTTCTCGCTCCCATGCTTCCTCGACTTCGGGGTCTGAATCAAGGCTGGCGATCAATCGCTCAAGCAAGTGTAATCGTTCAACAGGGGTTAACTGCAGGACTTCGGCTTCCAAGACTTCTAGGTTTGTACCCACGCTGACCTCCAATGTCAGTAGATGCTGACAATTCACAGTCTATCACAACGCGGCCACGCAATGACGAGTTCCAGCTACAGACCCCACAGTCCGAAGTGCAACCCTTAATCGCCGACGAAATTTAAGGAACCGCTGATCTATTCCCACATGACCGCGACGGCGGTCTGGCGGGATGAAATGCAAGGCGTGGCTCGCAGTCAAGGGTTATTCTCCTTGACAAGAGACACAACACGGCAGTTCGCCCGCCAGACCCCGTCCCATACGGGTTGCGGCCAAATCGGGTGCTCGCTTCCTTGTACGGCTTGGTGTCAAAGTCCCAGCTACGACCTGCGCCGTACGCGTCGCGATCTTCCCGATTTGACCCGCAACGCGGTTCATGGAGGAATAAATCAGCGGTTCCTTAAAGGTTATTCACTGAGGAAGGGCTTGCATTTGAATTTACGGAAGGTCTCGTGCGGCGGCGGGGAAGAAAGCATATTGCACATAGCCGAATTTTCGTTCGTCAGACATCACTGCAATGTCAGGCCTGTTGCACCATACGCGCCGCATCTACCAAATCAACGGCCACGATACGCGATACGCCGGGTTCTTGCATGGTCACGCCCAGCAATTGCTGCGCGGCTTCCATGGTCATGCGGTTATGGGTGATGAATAAAAACTGGGTCTGCTGTGACATATCACGAATCAAGCGTACATAGCGTTCGGTGTTGCTGTCATCGAGTGGCGCGTCCACTTCATCGAGCAGGCAGAATGGTGCCGGATTGAGTTTGAACAAGGCGAACACCAGCGATAATGCCGTCAAGGTTTTTTCCCCGCCCGATAATAACTGAATAGAGCTGTTTTTCTTGCCTGGGGGTTGTGCCATGACCTCCACGCCGGCTTCCAGCCAACTGCCATCGGTCAAGGTAAGCTTTGCCTGTCCGCCACCAAACAGGGTTTGAAACAGTTCGCCCATCGAGGTGTTTACTGTATCAAATGTCTGTTGAAACAGGGTGTTGGTTTCTTCGTCCAGACGTTGAATGACGGCTTCGAGTGTCGCCATGCCGGTTTCCAGATCCCGCGTCTGGCTAGCGAGATATTCAGCCCGCTCACGGGCAGCTTCCAGTTCTGCCACTGCAGCCAGGTTAACGGCGCCCAGCGCCTCAATCTGGCTACGCAAACGTTTTATCTGGCTATTCAATGCCGGTTCACGCGCCTTGTGCAACAAGGGTTCCAGCAAAGAAATTTCCGCTGCCAGCTCTGCCAGCATCTGCCCACTTTGCTCTGCGGTCATTCTGCATGCCTGCTGCTGCAAAACGAGCTGTTCCAGTTGTGCCTGTAACGGTAAAATGGCCTGCTGGCAGACGAGACGAGATTCTTCATTGTCGCGCCATGTGCGCGCTGCCGCTTCCGATTGCAATCTCGCTTTACCCAGCGCTTGCTCGGCAGCCTGCCGTTGCACCAACGCCTGCTGCAAGCGCATTGACAAATCCACATCGTTTTCCTGTTGTTGTTCTGCCTCCAACCGCTTGCGTTGTTCGAGATGTTCTGCTCGTTGTTGCGCCATTTGGTGCAAAGAGCGCTGAATTTCAGCCAGGCGATTTTCTTCCAGCCGTTGCTGATAATGGCTTTCCTGCACCAGTTTTTCTTGCTGCGCCAACGCGGTACGTGCTTCGTTTTGCCGCATTTCATTTTCACGCAAACGCGTTTGCGCTGACCGCAAAGCTTGCTGATGAACAGCCAATGATGCTTGTTGCGTTTCGCGCTGCTCCTTTATGAGCTGATATTCGCTTAGCGTATTGTCCAGCGCTTGCTGTACCAAAATCCGTTCGCCGTGCAATTGTTGCAAACGTAAATCATGATGTTCGGCCTGCTGCTGTGTCTTTTGCAGGGCGAGTTGTTGCTGATGCGATTGCTGCTGTGCCTGCCGTGATTCAAGCAACAAATCTTGTCGCGTTGTTTCCAGTTCAGCGCGATGCGCATCATACTCAGCCTGTTGCCGATGTGCCTGTTGCCAGATTTCGCGCATCACAGCCAGATCACTTTCCATTTGCTGCAGCGCTTTTCGGCGCGCCAGCGCACCCTGTCCTTCTGCCAGAGAAGGAAACTGTTCCCCGCTTTGTGTCAACACATGCCCCTGACGGGTAAACAGTCGTCCACCGACAGGTAAACGATGGCGTAACTGACGTGCCTCAGATAATGTTTCTGCCACGTAACAGCGGTGCAATAAATCTTCTATCAACGGCCGTAACGATGCATCGCAACGAACCAAGCCTGCCAGCGTTGGTAAATCATGTGATTCCTTGACCACAGGAGCAATACGGGCCGCAATATCCAACCAGCCAAAACCTTGCGGCGCTTCATCCGGAATGTCATGTCGTTCCAGTAACAATGTCTGCAACCAAAAGACCAATGCCTGCTCTAGCGCCGTTTCCCAGCCCGGCTCGACTTCCAGTTGCTGCAACAAGCGCGGTGATTGCGCCAGACCATGCTTTGTCAGCCATTGCACTACCTCTTGCCGGATATCACCGGTTTCGAGTCGCCGCAATGCCGCCAGTTCACCTTCGAGACGATGCACGTCGCGGGCGCTGGCCTCGCATTGTGAAGACACCTTGTCACGCGCCGATGCGAGTGCTGCCAATTCTTCCTGTATCGTACGGCCGCCTGCTTCCAGTTGCGCGAGTTTATCTTTTACCAATGCCAGATTTTGCTGCATCATTGACAGATCCGCCCCGGATTCTGCACCCTGCCAACGCGTTTCTTCCTCTTGCAGACGCCGTTGTTGTGCCTCATGCTGCAAGCGCGATTTTTCCAGCATGCGCATTTGCGCGTCTGCCAGTTCAATTGCTTTGCTTGCTGCTGCGACCTCCCGCTGCCGTTCCGTTACATCTGCGCGCGCGCTCCGAACCGCTTGTTCCAGACCGGGCAATACTGCTTGTTGCTGCTGCACACGCTCGCGTTGTTCGGTCAGTGTTTGCTGCAACGCTACACGTTGTGTTTCATGAATTTCAACATCACGGTTTAGTGTCGCCTGCCGTT
>JAJYGL010000012.1 GCA_021790625.1 Pseudomonadota bacterium
GCACCATGCCAACGCCACAATTGAACGTACGGTACATTTCCGCCGGCAACACGCCTCCGTGTTCCTGCAACCAACAAAACAAAGGGGGCATGGGCCAGCTGACAATATGAATCTGTGCGGCCAGATGCTCAGGCAGGATGCGTGGAATATTGCCAGTCAACCCGCCACCAGTAATATGTGCCATGCCCTTTATCGGCACCTGCGCCATCAGCGCAAGCAAAGGTTTCACATAAATGTGCGTCGGTTCCAGCAGGACATCCGCAAAACGCCGACCATAAAAATCGGCGTCGGCTGCCATGCCTTCGCGCGCGACAATCTTGCGAATCAATGAGTAACCATTCGAATGCGCGCCGCTGGAAGCCAACCCCAACACCACATCTCCCTCACCAATCGTACTGCCATTCACAATCTGGCTACGCTCGACCACGCCAACGGCAAAACCAGCCAAATCATACTCGCCATCGGGATACATGCCCGGCATTTCTGCGGTCTCGCCGCCAATCAACGCACAGCCGGCTTGTTCGCAGCCTTGCGCAATACCGCGTACCACGGTTTCCGCCACGGCGACATCCAGCTTGCCACAAGCAAAGTAATCGAGGAAAAACAGGGGTTCGGCGCCTTGCACCAGAATATCGTTTACGCTCATGGCCACCAAATCGATACCAACGGTATCGTGACGGTTGAACTCGAATGCCAATTTCAATTTGGTGCCAACGCCATCCGTTCCGGATACCAGCACCGGTTCTTTGTAACGCTCAGGCAGGCGCATCAAAGCGCCGAACCCACCGATACCACCCAGCACCTCCGGACGCATGGTGCGTTTCGCCCATGGCTTGATGCGCTCGACCAGACTGTCTCCCGCGTCAATATCCACACCAGCATCGCGATAAGACAGCGCTGTTTTGTTTCCCTCTTCGCTCATGAAACCCTATTCCCGTACAAAATAGCGCTATTCTACCTCAGTTTTGCCGCTTTCCCAACAGGGGAAGGCACAACAATACCACGAAAAACATTTCAAAAACATATAAATATCTCGTGTTACGGCAACCGGATGTTCTCCGGTATAATGGCAAGATATGGTGTTTCCCGCCATCAATCAACCTTCAGATACCCTTTTGCACCATGACACAGACCCTCACGACCACTGACATTACCTCTTTACCCCGCATTGCCCGCGGCAAAGTACGCGACATTTACGCCATTGATGACCAGCGCCTGTTACTGATAGCGACCGACAGGCTATCCGCGTTTGACGTCATTCTGCCGACACCCGTTCCCGACAAAGGGCGTGTATTGACCGAGATTTCCCGGTTCTGGTTTCACAAACTAGCCCACATCCTGCCCAACCATCTCACCGAAGAAAACCCGACCGATTTCGTTCGCCCGGATGAAGCCGTGCAAGTCATCGGCCGCAGCATGGTCGTTCGACGCCTGACGCCATTGCCCGTCGAGGCCGTGGTGCGCGGTTACCTGGCCGGGTCCGGCTGGAATGATTATCGCCGTACCGGCAGTGTCTGCGGCATTGCCCTGCCTGCCGGACTGCAATTGGCGCAAGAACTGCCACAACCGCTGTTCACGCCTTCCACCAAAGCCGCCGTTGGTGCACACGACGAAAACATCTCTTTTCAGACCGCAGAAAAACTGCTCGGCGCAGAACGTGCGGCTCAAGTACTCGACATGAGTCTGGCACTCTATCGCGAAGCCGCTGCTTGGGCGCGCGCACGCGGCATCATCATTGCTGACACCAAATTCGAGTTTGGTACCGATGAAAATGGAACCCTGTATTTGATTGACGAAGCGCTCACACCAGATTCTTCCCGCTTCTGGCCGCTCGACCAATATCAGGCAGGCAGTCAACCTCCCAGCTTTGACAAACAGTTCGTCCGTGACTGGCTGGAAGCCAGCGGCTGGAACAAAACCCCTCCAGCGCCCGAGTTACCCGCCGATATCATTCAAAAAACGGCAGACAAATACCGGGAGGCGGCCCGAAAATTGCAGCAAGACCTATGAATACGCTATTCAGGAAATACTAATTTGTTCCCGTACGGTCGCGGCAGCAATTTGGCTTCCCGTCGCCGATTCGGATATTTTGATATCCTCCTCGCCCTAAGGATTAAACAGCACACTGCGACCGTTTCTCAGAACAGACCCGGGTTGAATTGGGTGTATCTTCAGGAGGCGCCATGTATTTCGGCAACTGGAAGGTTCCATCATTTCGCGTATGCATTGCAGGCATATCGTCACCTGTTCAGGCTGTCCCATGAAAATCCTCCTGCTGGACGATCACACCCTGTTCCGCGCGGGATTGAAGTTGCTGCTGTCGACGCTTTCCGGCCATACCTCCGCCCTGCTTGAGGCATCCACCATTGATGAAGCCCTGGCACTGACAGCGCAGCATCCAGATCTGCTGCTGTGCCTGCTCGATCTGGAACTCAAACACGAACACGGCCTGTCTGCCCTGAGCCAAATCAAGGCCGCAGCGCCGGGGGTCGCCGTGGTTATCGTATCAGCGTCAGAAGACTGGCCGACCGTACAAACCTGTCTGGAAGCGGGCGCCATGAGCTACATTCCCAAAAGCGCTTCCCCCGATACGCTCCGGCAAGCGCTGCTGCGCGTGCTGGCTGGAGAAGTATTTCTTCCCCCGGCATTCGACCATCTGCAAACATCTCCCGCGCCCACTCCAGTGCTGACGGTACGCCAGCACGAGATATTGCACGCGTTGAACCGCGGCCTGTCCAACAAACAGATTGCCCGCGAATTGTCACTTTCCGAATACACCGTAAAGGAACACATCGCCAACATTTTCCGAATTCTCGGCGCACACAACCGGATCGAGGCCCTCCTCAAGGCGAGCCGACTTCCTCTACGGAAACACTAAACGGCGAAACGAGAACGCGCCATGAAACGGCCATGACCGGATCAGGCTGTTCAAGACAGCCCTGTCATACGCCATCACAAAAGGGAACCGTATGTGAAGCGATCAAAGCAGCGCTGGACTCCAACCCAAATATCGGATCGGTTCGACCCCCCTCGGAATAGGGGTTGTCGTTAACATTGATACCGCTACACTGGTGCCTTCCATACGCCAACATAGGCTCCGATTCGACCATGACAAAACGCACATTCGGGAATATTTTGTTCCTGCTATTCGCCGTGACAGTACCCGCGCTGCTCCTGTCTGGCTGTCTCGGCGGGGGCGGCAGCTCATCGGGTTCCACTGCTCCGCTTGCTCCGCCCCCGCCCACTACGAGCACGCCTGCCTCGGGCAACACATTCAACGCGCATTTCATTACCGGCGGCACGACCGGATTCGCCAACCCCGGGTTGCTGGCAGTCGACGGCAACCAGAACGTCTGGATCACCAATATGGGACTGTTTGCGTCCCCCGGCATGACCGAACTGACACAACACTCCGGATACGATCCGGCGAGTGCGGTCAACATCGTCGACAACAGCCCCTACTTTTATTTTTTCAATGTGCGGGATGTCGCCATTGATGCATCGAACAATATCTGGATCGTGACCAACGAAAGCCAACTCCTGACAACGAGTTTATCAACCAACCTGATCGAGCTGACCGCCACGTCGAATTATGCGCTGTCCGGCGCGCTGGTCATTCCGCTGACCGGTTTCGGCAAGGCGAATGGCATTGCCATCGACGGCGCCGGCAATGTCTGGATCAGCATCTTCGACGGCATTGGTCTCATGGGCGGCATCGTCGAATTTCCCTATGGCAGCATTTCCGCCCCTGGCGCTACAGGACCGGCTATCGCGGCCAGCGCAAATTTTCTTGCCACGCCCAACAATCTGTCCAACCCGACCGGCAGTATCCACGGCCCGATCAAAATGGCCGCCGACCATGCCGGCAACATCTGGATTGCCAATTATTACGGCAACAGCGTGACTGAACTGCCTGCCAGCGCCATCACGGCTCCTGGTGCCACCGGCGCATCGATCCAGGCGGCTTCGGTAACGATCAGTGGTGGCAACACCAGTTTCAACGCACCGACTGGCATCGCCGTCGACCAGGCCGGCAATGTCTGGGTCGCCAATATCGGTAACAGCAGCGTAACGGAATTACCCGTCACCGCCATATCGGCCGCAGGCGCCACAGCCAACACGATCGCAACCAGTGCCGTCAATATTTCGGGTGGCGCGACCAGCTTTGACGCGCCGACCGGTGTTGCCATCGACGGTGCCGGCAACGTCTGGATCGCCAACAACAACCATGCGGGCAGCATCACCGAACTCACCAAGGCATCCGCGTATTCAGCGGCGAGCGCCATCAACTTTCCGGCCGGGAAAACTAACGTCAACAACACACCAACCGGCATTGCCGTGGATGGCGCGGGGAATGTGTGGGTAACCAGCAGCACCATCCTCCTTGGCCCCGGCGGGGGTTACAGCTTCGTGACCTATACCAGTGCCGGTGTCACAGAATTTCCCGGCGTTGCCGCCCCCGTCACCACCCTCCCGATACTGCCGGGCGTCGCAGGAAAATAAGCCATGCCAAACGGCACCGGTTAATCGCCATTCTCCAGCCCCAGCTCCTGAATCTTCCGCGTGAGGGCATTGCGACCCGGTCCGAGCAATTGGACTGCTTCTATCCTGCGGCCGTTGCCATGAGCGAGCGCCGTCTGAATCAGGGTTTTCTCGAGCATGGCAGTCATCCCTTCCATAATACCGACGCCGCCACGTTTGAGCGCCAGATCGGCGTTCTGCGCCAGCGTTTGTGCCCAATCCAGCGCAGGCAAACGCAAACGAATAACGCTCAAGCAATAAAAGTAGCAAGACTTATGAATGCGCCATTCGGGAAACACCGATTTATTCCCATATGGTCGCGGCAGCGGTTTGACTTCCTGCCACCGATTCAGATATCATCAAATGAGATGGTTGCGCTTCAGGCTTGAATCCGCTTTCATCCTCTTACCTTGCTGGTTTGAAACCCCGGCCTTCAGGCCGGAAGGAACGCCGAACCCCACCCTGAAGAGCGGGATTCGGCGCGCGCAGTCGATGGTTACTCTCCCCCGGTCATTCCCCTCGGTCAACAGCACGGCAGTTCATCCGCCAAGCTCCGCCCCATGGGGTTGCGGGTCATGGGGAAATAAATCGGTGCTTTCTTGGACTGGGGCAATTTAAAGAGCGAAGATGAAGCGATATTCAGATGAGGGGAAGGAAGCAACTTTGAAGAAATTGTTGCCACCGACGAACATGGCGTTCGGGTATGACTTCGAAGTCGCCTCAATGGAGCGCGAATGGTTGTACGCGGTCGAAACCACTCCGGATGTGTTTTACGAGTTCGTGCTGACCGGTAACGAGTACCGACAAGCGTCAATATTGCATCTTGTTCGTCTTTCTTGCGCCGGGGAAC
>JAJYGL010000058.1 GCA_021790625.1 Pseudomonadota bacterium
ATGACCAGCACAAAAGATAATGTGGCCTGCGATAACTCGAACAGCGGTGACATACGTGTCACCATAAAAATACCGGCCGTCACCATCGTTGCTGCGTGAATCAATGCGGAAATCGGAGTCGGGCCTTCCATCGAATCGGGCAACCAGACATGCAATGGAAACTGCGCTGATTTACCCATCGCTCCCACAAACAACAAGAAAGTAATCAATGTAATCAGTGACATGTGCTGACCAGGCCACAAACTGATGCTTTGGCTGGCAAGACTTGGAGCCTGCGCAAATACCGCCTCATAATCCAGTGTACCGGTGTGGGCGAGAATGAGCGCAATACCCAACACAAAACCAAAATCACCCACACGGTTAACCAGGAATGCCTTCAGATTGGCATAAATCGCCGTAGGACGCGTATACCAGAACCCAATCAACAAATAAGACACCAGGCCAACCGCCTCCCAACCAAAAAACAGTTGCAGGAAATTGTTGGCCATCACCAGAATCAACATGGAAAAGGTAAATAACGAGATATAGCTGAAGAAGCGCTGATAACCGTCGTCGTCACGCATGTAACCAATGGTATAAATATGCACCATCAGCGATACGAATGTGACGACCAACATCATCATCGCTGTCAACGGATCAATCAAAAAACCCACCTGAAGACGTAAATCCCCGGAAGTCAACCATGTATAAACATCACCATTGAACACATGCCCGGCCTGCACATCACGAAAAACCAACCAGGATGCCCAGCAGGACGTTGCCACGCCAAGAATCGTCACCACATGTGACAGGGTGCGCCCGATCAGACGACCGAACAAACCGCTAATGATGGCGCCAAATAAAGGCGCCAACGGAACCAGCAAATACAGTTTTTGCATATCTGTCATAATATTATCCTACCGGTCTGAATGCCGGTATCAGCCTTTCAAATGATCCAGATCGTCGACATGGATGGTTCGCAGCTTGCGAAACAGCACTACCAGAATCGCCAGCCCTATTGCAGACTCGGCAGCAGCCACCGTCAAAATAAAGAAAACAAATATCTGTCCGGCCGGATTGCCCAGAAAATGAGAAAACGCCACAAAATTCAAATTGACAGCCAACAGCATCAACTCGATTGCCATCAACAGGATAATCAGATTCTTGCGGTTCAAAAATATGCCCAGCACGCTGATCGAAAACAGCATTGCGCTTAAAATCAGATAATTCGACAATGACACCACTCGTTTCTCCCCGAATCACAATGCTTAGGTCTTGGTAGATGAAGGCTTCTCAGCCGGCATTTGAATCATGCGTATACGTTGTTCTCGTTTGACCTTGACCTGACGGGCCGGGTCTTGATAACGGGTGTTCTTGCGCCGACGCATGGTCAGCGCAATGGCCGCAACGATAGCGACAACGAGTATCACGGCTGCCAGTTCAAAAGGGTACACATAATATGTATACAGCAAGCGCCCAAGCTCACGGGTGTTGCTGTAACCTGCGGGATGCGGTTGCGGAGACGGCACGATGGACAGACCAAATGTACGACTGCCCAATACCACCGTCATTTCCAGCGCCAGCATGGCGGACACAAAACTCGCCAGAGGCAAATATTGCCAAAAACCTTCCCGCAAGCGGTCAAGGTTGATATCCAGCATCATCACCACGAACAAAAACAATACCATCACCGCACCGACATAAACCATCACCAGCGCAATAGCCAAAAATTCCGCTTCCAGCGTCAACCAGATACCCGCCGCGCTAAAAAATGCCAACACCAGAAACAGCGCCGCATGCACAGGATTCCGCGTGGTCACCACCCGAAAACCGGCAAACAGCAAAATTACTGACAGCATGTAAAAAACACCGGTTAAAAAATTCATCGCATATCACTCATTAAATTAGCGGTATTTCGCATCCTGCGCTCGGGCAGCAGCAATCTCGGCTTCATATTTGTCGCCAATCGCCAACAGTTGTTGTTTGTTGTAATACAACTCGCTACGTTTTTCAGCATGGTACTCAAAAATATGCGTCTCCACGATAGAGTCCACCGGACAGGATTCCTCGCAAAGCCCACAAAAAATACACTTGCTCAAATCGATATCGTATCTGGTCGTGCGCCGCGTACCATCGTCGCGCAATTCAGACTCGATGGTAATCGCCAGCGCAGGGCAAACAGCCTCACACAATTTGCAGGCAATACACCGTTCTTCACCATTCGGATAACGACGTAACGCATGCAAACCCCGAAAACGCACCGATTGTGGGGTTTTCTCTTCAGGAAACTGCACTGTGATTTTGCGTGCGAACAGATGCCGCCCGGTCAATGCCATCCCACGCAATAGTTCGAACAACAAAAAACTGGAAAAAAATCGCCTGACTGCCTTCATTTATCTTCCTTCCCTCGCGTCAGTGCACTAAAAATGCCAGTGGCGTCTGCATGACAGCACCTACAACCACCACCCACACCAGCGTAATCGGAATAAACACTTTCCAGCCCAAACGCATAATCTGATCATACCGATAACGGGGAAAAGTCGCCCGAAACCACAAAAACAGAAACAAAACAAAGGCAACTTTTGCCAATAACCAGAAAATACCGGGAATCCAGTTGAACGGCGCGATATCAAACAAAGGATACCAACCGCCCAAAAACAGAATCGACGTCAACGTGGCAACCAAAATCATATTGGCATATTCAGCCAAAAAGAATATTGCAAACGCCATGCCGGAATATTCGACATGGAACCCTGCCACGATTTCCGATTCGCCTTCTGCCACATCAAAAGGCGCCCGGTTTGTTTCCGCCACACCCGCAATCAAATACACCAGAAACATCGGGAACAAAGGTAGCCAGTACCAGTTCAGCAAGCCGCCGTGCTGCGCATTGACAATATCGACCAGATTCAGGCTATGTGCTGCCATCAACACACCCACCAGCGCAAAGCCCATAGCGATTTCGTATGAAACGATCTGGGCTGCCGAACGCAGTCCACCCAAGAAAGCATATTTCGAGTTTGACGCCCAACCCGCAATAATCACCCCATAAACGCCCATGGACGTAATCGCCATGATATACAACAAACCAGCATCCACATTCGCCAGCACCATCTGTGGAGAAAATGGCACCACCGCCCAGGCAGCCAGTGCCGGCGCAATGGTCAACACCGGAGCCAGCACAAACAGAAACTTGTTGGATCCGCTGGGAATAATGATTTCTTTCATCAACAGTTTTACCGCGTCGGCAATCGGCTGTAACAAGCCTTTGAAACCGACGCGATTTGGCCCTATCCGGACCTGCATGTAACCGATGACTTTGCGTTCAGCGTATGTCAGATACGCCACAGCCAGCATCAACGGCACCACGAGCACAACGATGCGTACCAGCGTCCAGACACCCGGCCATGCCCAGCCAAACAGATTTTGCCAATAACTCAATTCCATCATGACGCGCGCTCCACACTGATTGCACCCATCATGGCACCCAACCCGGCATGTTCGACAACGCCTGCCGCCACGCGCACACAATGAGGCGCCAGACGCGTATCTGCTGTCAATACCACGTCGCAGACGGCATCATTCTGACGCACACGTACCTGCGCGCCAGAAACAATCCCCATGCCAGCAAGCACATCCGGATGCGCCAATGCAAAAACGCCATCCGTTCGCTGCAACACCTCTGCTCGCCGCACCAGCGCGTCTGTCCGGTATGGCGGCACATCGCCAACGCGCGTCAATCCTTCGGTCATCACCACACCATCGAACCGAATGGCAGACAATTCATTGTTCAACGTACCTTCCGACAGATCACCAGTCGGTAGCAAAGCGCGTCGTACACTATCGACATCATCATACTCAAAATCAGACAAACCAAGCATCGTACCCAGCACACGCAGCACTTTCCAAGCCGGACGCGCTTCCTGCAAAGGCATCGCAGCGCCATGAAAACTTTGCACGCGGCCTTCCATATTGACGAATGTGCCTGCTGTCTCGCTAAAGGGCGTAATCGGCAACAAAATATCTGCCCAGTCGGCTTGTGCGGGTTTCCATGCCGCCAGGCCAATCACCAATCCGGCTTTTTTCAATGCCGCTAACGTCTTGGCAGGATCATGGCTATCCAGTTCGGGTTCCAACCCCAATACAAGATAGGCTTTACGTGGGCTGTCCACCATATCGGCAAAAGACATGTCTCCCTGACCAGACGGCACAGCACCGGCAACCCAGGCGCCAACGCTATTGGCCGCCTCTGACAGGATACCCAATGTCGCACCTGACATCTGCGCGATTGCCAAGGCCAATGTATGAATATCACCCCATGCAGGATGGTGCAGGGCAAGATTACCCAGCAGCACAGCCTTACGCTCACCGCTCATCAACTCTTCTGCCATGGCCTGCGCGACAGAATCCGGTTCAATGCCGCTCAGACCGGCAACCAGACCTTCCGACACGGCTTTGCCACTCTTCGCCGCCAAGGCAAACAGAACCTCAGCCAGATGTTGTACCATCGCCTGCGGGGGAACAATCGCCTTATGGGTGACCGGCATCAACAACTCATCATCAATCGGGTTGATGAGCATGAAATGCGCGCCGTGTCGCACTGCCACACGCAAACGGTGTGCGATCAATGGTTGCTCCTGCCGCAAACGCGAACCGATCAACAATACACGATCCAGACGATTCAAATCAGCGATCGGCATACCCAGCCAAAGTGCCCCACGTTGCGCGCCATCGCGGCTAAAATCGGCCTGTCTGGGACGGGTATCCACCGCACGAGAACCAAGACCACGCAACAATTTCTGGAAAAGGTACAGCTCTTCGAGTGTTTGATGCGGGCTCGCCAGGCCACCCAGCGGGTTTTCACCATGTTGCCGGATATCCTTGATACCATTCGCAGCGGCTTCAAGCGCTACCTGCCAATCCACTTCGCGCCAGACGCCATCCTGCTTGATCATTGGTCGCGTCAAGCGTTCAGGCGAGTTCAGCCCTTCATAAGAAAAGCGATCGCGATCTGGCAGCCAGCATTCATTGATGGCTTCATTTTCCAGCGGCAAGACACGCATCACCCGGCCATTTTTGACCTGTACGACCAAATTGCTGCCCAAGCCGTCGTGCGGGCTGACCGAACGACGCCGTGACAACTCCCAACTGCGTGCCGTATAACGAAAAGGCTTGCTGGTCAACGCGCCTACCGGACACAGATCAATAATATTGCCGGACAACTCCGAATCAATGGTGCGACTGATGAAAGGCATGATTTCCGAGTGCTCGCCACGCCCAATCTGCCCCATCTCCATGATACCGGCGATTTCCTGACCAAATCGCACGCAACGGGTGCA
>JAJYGL010000076.1:0-2473 GCA_021790625.1 Pseudomonadota bacterium
CCACCCGGCACGCCATCTACCCAGGCATCGAGCAACAATCCCTGCGCATCGGCATAATCCGTCGCACATTGTAACAAATTCAGCCCGGGCTGAACGCGTATTGCCTTAATATAAGGTCGACCAAACTGACGGCACCAATCCGGCGGCTCATTGCCATGAAACTGTAACACGTCAACGATACCCGCGTGTAAAACCTGCCTCACGGCTTCGACCGATGCATCCACGAACAGACCAACCCGGCTGACAAAAGGCGGAATGACAGCAGCAATTTTTTTTGCATTATCCAGACTGACATATCGCGGGCTAGGTGGATAAAACACCAACCCGATAGCATCGGCACCACATTGCGCGGCATGCCACGCATCTTCCGCACAAGTCAAACCACATATTTTGATTCGTGTCCGCAATTGTTGCTCCCGATATTACCCGATAACAGACATGGCTTCCGGCATGCCAGGTGTCGGCGGGTAGTCCACTCGTATCAAACACAAACCGGCAGCAGCAGCCGTTGCACCAGCCAGATGCCGATCACGACTCGCCAGCAAATCGCCCATCCATGCTACCGACCGCTTACCAGCGCCAACCAAAATCAGACTACCGACAATATTACGCACCATGTGGTGCAAAAAGGCGTTTGCCGTCAATTCAAATATGACGTTATCCTCTTGCCGGACGACGACAAGACGCGACATATGACGCAAAGGCGTTTTTGCCTGACATTCAGCCGCACGAAAAGCGCTGAAATCATGCGTACCCAGCAGGTAATCTGCCGCTTGCTGCATACGGGCCACATCGAGCGGCAAGTGATACCACCCCACTTGCGCCTGACTGATGGCAGGTCGCACTGCCCGATTCAACAAAGTATAACGGTAAGTCCGTGCCAGCGCGCTATAACGGGCATGAAAAGTGGCAGGTACGACACCTGCTGCCAATACTGCCACTGTCGCCGGCAAATGACTGTTCACACCGCGCACCCAGGCCGTCAGTGGACGTTGTACATCCACATCAAAATGCACGACCTGACCTGTGGCGTGCACACCGGCATCCGTACGTCCTGCCGCATGAATCTCGATCGGTTTTCCTGCAATTTGTGTCAACGACCATTCCAATGCGCCTTGTACCGTAGGTACACCTGGCTGACGTTGCCAACCATAAAACGCCTGTCCACAGTATTCTATTTTTAATGCAATCCGTTGGAACTCAGTCATCAATCCTGCATTCCCTTCAAAACAGGCTCTTCAAGCCCCATCCCACAATTCCCGCCAGCAAAACGCAATAAACATCGCGCCAACCAAAAGGCAAACGGGTAACCGTCACTGATTCGACAGACATGGCTGGCACAGGTTGGCGCAACTGTTGCAAACGTACCGCCAGGGGGATAGGCGCATGCAGAAATGCTTCCGCATAATGCAAGGTCAACCCCAACCGCACCGCCCACCGTTCTGGCGCCACACCTATCACACGTAATGGCATGAGCAATGTCAGCAACGCCGCCAATAATGACTCGCGTGACAATCGGGACATCAAAATAGCCAATGCCGCCAGCATGACCAACCAGCGGCCAACAGTCTCAACAGCTTGCATGCCGCCAACCCATGACGGTTGGTACCACAAAGGTGCCAGGCTGACTGCCAGCAATATCCAGCGACTGCGTGACACATAACGCTTCCATTGCACCAACCCATGCCGCCAAAGTAACCACGCCTCAATACCCGCTATCACAAAAATCTGCTGAGCGTTGATCATACTCAACCACAGTACAAAAAACAGCCACAGCCCAAGGGCTGTGGCTGGGTGACAGGGTAAACCCGTATCGTCAGGCATTGGCAATGGTTTGCATCAATGCCTGTGCTTCAGCACGTTGCGCTTCATCCCCTTCTTCCAACACTTCCTGCAAAATTTCACGGGCATTTTCACTGTCGCCCATTTCATGGTAGACCTGTGCCAACTCAAGCTTGGTTTTTATCTCTTGCTCCATCGCAGACAACTCCACCGGGGCAGATGGTTTGGCACCGTCCTGCTCAACCTGTGTGTCAACATGCATGTCTTCCGTTTGCGTTACCGATGTTGCTGGTGCTGCCAACTGTTCTTCCTGAGGCTGCTTTTCTCCCAAATCGAGATCAATCCCCGAAAAATCAAGCATGACGGGTTGATCATGCAAAGATATGTCTGACGGCATTTCCAGTGCCATTTCTTCTGGCAAATCTTCTTCCTCTGCGGCAGAATGCGATAATTGCTGATAAGGCTCCTCCTCAGCTATCTCTGGCAACGATTCTGTTACCGGCGCCATATCCATTGACAACTCATCTGTCGGCAATTCCGCATGGTCCGTGGCATGGTCCATGGATGTTGCCGTATCATCAGCCAGAAGTGCCTCATGCGCTTCTGGCATACTTTCATGTGCTTCCTCCGGCATCTCCAAATCCAAAGCCGTCATATCATCCGCTACGGCAGCCGTTTCGGTGTCAGCTTC
>JAJYGL010000076.1:2942-5300 GCA_021790625.1 Pseudomonadota bacterium
GGCGACTCCTGACCCGCCAAAGCGGAATACAAATCTGTTGCGATGGCTTCAAACGCGGGCAGGTTATTGCGGCCAGCATAAATTTCCAGCAATTTCACTTTTATTTCATGCCGTTGTGGTTCTTTCTGCATGGCCTCCTTCAAAATTTCTTCCGCCTGCACATCGCGACCATACGCCATATAGACTTCGGCCTCAGCAATCGGGTCGACATCATGGGTATCCAGCGTTCCCAATCCGGACTGGCTGAAATCTGTCAGGAATGATGTATTACTGGTATTCACCGATGCGCCACTTTGCGTGTTGTATACCGTATTTGGCTTGGATTCCACGCTGGTCAAAATACTGTTTTCAAATTTCGACAACCCGGCACGACGCTTGCGGCTATTGATTACCATGGACAGCAAACCGAGTAATACCACGACACCGCCAACTGCCACGACATACAAAGGATCGATTTTTTCGTACCATGCCGGCTGCGGTGAAACAGGCACAGGCGCCGGTTTGACCAGTTTATGTACCGGATGCGGCAAAACCGGTTTGACAACAGTTGGGGTGGCCGGAGCAGGCGCTGGGGTCGGTACTGGCGCAGGAGCCGCTTTCTGCGCGGCCAATTGTTGATTTTTCAGTGCCAGCAAACGCTGCATATCCTGCGCATTTTTCTCCAGCATGGCAAGACGAGTCTTTTCTTCCTCCATCGCCTTTTGTTTTGCGGCAGCATCATCCTGTGCCATCTGTTTCTTTTCTGCCGATGACAGCGCAGCCGCACCAGTTTGTCCCTGTTTTGGCGCCGAACCCTTGGACAATTTCAGCACTCCGCCACTGGTGACAGGAGCAGCAGATTTATCCTGCACAGCTGGTGCAATCTTGCCGCCAGCCTGATGATTTTGGCTGACAGGCGCAGCCGATCGTTCAACCTCGCCCGCCAGTTTCTGCCGATAGGCGTGCCAATCCTCTGCCTGCAGATGGACTTCTCGCGCGGCTGCTGCCTCGCCGATTGCCACCAGCGTCGCCCGATCCGGAATATGCAGCACCTGTCCGGAACGCATGCGGTTCATATTCCCCTCAAACGCCTGCGGATTGTCGCGATACAGGCCAACCAACATTTGTTCGAGGTGTACGCCTTCCGGTTTATACTGGCTCGCAATACCACTTAACGTCATGCCGGTATGTACTTTGACCGTTTTTGCGCTGGCAGTTTTTGCGCTGGCAGTTTTTGCGCTGGCAGTTTTGGTGTTGGCGGCTTTTTCGCCACCAGTTTGAGCAACGGGTGCATGCCGATGCGTCGGACGGGAGGAAGAGGATACCGCGCCAACAGTTTGTTGCTGCTGGCTGGTCGTTGAGGTAACCGGCACATTGGCGACTGGCGGAACCGATGGTGTCGACACCATGGCGTGCTGCATATTGGGGGGATCAAGCAACAAAGTATAATCGCGTTCGATTTTTCCGTTACCCCATTCCAGTTCAACCATGATATCCAGAAAAGGATCCTGCACAGGGTCACTGGAACTCAGGTGCAATAAGGCCGTACCGTCTGGCTGGCTTTTGATGGTGAACTTGATGTTTTCCAGCACGGCGCTCATATCCAGTCCGGCCTGCTGATACGACGCTTGCGAAGCAAGGTTGGCATGCAGATTCTTTAACTCGTTGGCATCCGGAACAAGGATGACAATATCAGCATTCAACGGCTGCCCCAACGCAGAATTGACCGTCATCTTGCCCAAACCGGCGCCAAAAGCAGAAACCTGAACCGCCAGTCCGATCGCAATCGACACGCTCGAAATGATATGTTTTACCCGCATTGTCACAGCCCCTTTGTTCTGATTGTCATTTCCGTTTTCCCCATCTGCGGCTCAGGCTACCCTTTGCGCAACTGTTTTCAGATACCCAAACTCCCCGAAGGTGACTGAGTTTACCACTATTATTTGTCTAATCACAAGGTTGCAGCAAAAAGTTAAATTTTTTCTGAATAGATTGCCGTAACATTCATCTAACTGTTCGTCCAACCGAGCCACTCAAGACTTTTTCACGGGGTGACAAACAGGACGGACAAAACAAAAAATGGCGCAAAACCCTCATATACAAACCGTATATGAGAAATTTTGGCCATTTCAAATAACATGTTAGCAAGCGTAATCATCGTGCAAAAGTGTAAAAGTGCAATCACCCCTCCCGAAACAGTTTCCTCGTTAACAGCACCTTCGCTCACTGTTCCAGCAAAATCCGCAACATACGTCGCAAGGGTTCCGCTGCACCCCATAATAACTGATCACCCACCGTAAACGCAGAAAGGTACGCATTACCCATCGACAGCTTGCGCAAACGACCAACCGGCACGGACAGGGTACCGGTGACCGCCGT
>JAJYGL010000029.1 GCA_021790625.1 Pseudomonadota bacterium
TGACCGTTGCCAATCGTACCGTAACACGCGCACAAGTGCTGGCAGAGCAGTATGGCGGTGATGCCATTGCATTGAACGAACTGCCGGACAAACTGGCACAATTCGATATCATTATCACCAGCACGGCGAGTCAACTGCCCATATTGGGCAAAGGTATGGTTGAGCGCGCGCTCAAATCACGTCGCCATCGTCCCATGTTCATGGTCGACCTGGCTGTGCCACGCGATATCGAAGCAGAAGTCGCCGAGATGAATGACGTGTTTCTGTATACGGTCGATGATCTGGGCAGTGTTGTCCAACAGGGCATGGAGAATCGGCAATCACAAGTTGGTGAAGCCGAGGCCATCATTGAATCCAGTGTGCGGCAGTTCTCGCACTGGCTGGAAATGCGGGAACTGGTGCCAGTCATTCGCAGCCTGCGTGATCACGCAGATCGTGTCAGACGGCATGAAGTCGAGCGCGCCATAAAACAGTTGGCACGGGGTGAATCGCCTGAGCAGGTGCTGGAACAGTTTTCCCGCAGCCTGACCAATAAATTCCTGCATCATCCGACACATGCACTGCATCACGCCAGTGATGATGAACGGCAGGACATGGTGACCTTGTTGTCCCATCTGTATCCCGGTTACCTCGATTCATGAAACTTTCCCTGCAGCACAAATTGACCGCTCTGGCTGAGCGGTTGGATGAACTTGACCGTTTGCTGGCACAAGAAACGACAGCTTTGGATATGGATTTGTATCGTCGCCTGACGCGTGAACATGCTGACATCTCTCCAGTCGTGATGCTGTTTCGTCGTTGGCAGAAAATTGCAAATGATGTGGCGTATGCACAGACCATGTTGGCTGACGACGACATGAAAGCGCTGGCAGAGCAGGAATTGCAGGAAGGCCGCCTGCAATTGGCCGACACGGAACTGGCATTGCAGACAGCGCTGCTGCCAAAAGATCCCAATGATGAGCGCAATATTTTTCTGGAAATCCGCGCCGGAACCGGTGGTGATGAATCTGCGTTGTTCGCCGGTGATTTGCTGCGCATGTATGTGCGTTACGCTGAACGGCAAGGATGGAAAACCGAACTGATCTCGGAAAGTTCGAGCGAGTTGGGTGGTTATAAAGAAGTGGTGATTAAAATTGTCGGGAAGGGCGCTTATTCGCGACTGAAATTCGAGTCGGGTGGGCATCGCGTGCAGCGGGTGCCGGAAACCGAGGCGCAGGGACGTATCCACACGTCGGCGTGCACGGTGGCAATCATGCCCGAAGCCGATGAGGTCAGCGAAGTGGTGCTCAACCCGGCCGAATTGCGTATCGATACATTTCGCGCCAGTGGCGCGGGCGGGCAGCATATCAACAAAACAGATTCAGCTGTGCGCATTACCCATTTGCCGACAGGGATTGTGGTGGAATGCCAGGATGACCGTTCGCAGCACAAAAACAAGGCACAAGCCATGTCTGTACTGGCGGCGCGCATCAAGGCGGCGCAGATGCGCGAGCAGGCAGACAAGGAAGCCGCAACGCGAAAATCACTGGTCGGTAGTGGCGATCGTTCCGAACGTATCCGCACATATAATTTTCCGCAAGGGCGGATGACCGATCATCGCATCAATTTAACCTTGTACAAACTCGATGCCATCATGGATGGTGATTTGACTGCCATCATGGATGCCTTGGCGACAGAGCATCAGGCAGAGCAACTGGCCGCGATGGGCGAGGCGTGACCACGCCGACGTTTGCTGTTTGTTTGCATCGTGATGCACAGCGCTTGCAACAGGCGTTGGGGTTGGAATGGGCGCTTGCCCGGTTTGAATGCGGTTTATTGTTGACGCGGGCGTGTGGGGTTGAACGTAGCTGGTTGCTGGCACACAGCGAAGAATTGGTACCGCAATCGGGATGGTTGGTGTATGACGCGTGGTTATCGCGACGTTTGCTGGGCGAACCGGTGGCGTATCTGCTGGGTGAGCGTGAATTTTACGGCCATGCGTTTGAAGTGAATGCCCATGTATTGATTCCGCGCCCGGATACGGAATTGCTTGTTGAGCAGACATTGGCGGTGTTGCCGTTCGAAGCTAAAACGCATGTGCTGGATTTGGGGACAGGCAGCGGCGCCGTGGCGGTGAGCATTGCCATCGCACGCCCGGCAGCACATGTGCTGGCCGTCGACTTTAGTGCAGCAGCTTTGCAAGTGGCGCAACAGAATGCCAAGCGATTAAAAGCAGTTAATATTGATTTTGCCGTCAGTGATTGGCGGCAAGCAATAACGGATCAATTGTTTGACGTCATTGTCAGTAACCCGCCGTATGTGGCCGCGCAAGACATACATTTGCAACAGGGAGATGTGCGTTTTGAACCATTGTCCGCGCTGGTGGCTGGAGAAGACGGCCTGAATGATTTACGCACCATCATTCAGCGCGCGCCGCTGCATTTGAAACCAAAAGGACATGTCTTGCTGGAACACGGTTATGAACAAGGCGAAGCAGTGAGAATGTTGTTGCAACAGGCCGGTTTCTCGCGTGTCGATACATACCGTGATCTGGCCGGAAACGAGCGGGTAAGTATCGGTTGCTGGCTACCGTGATTTTGTGCATGACGAGGACACAGCCCGGTTTATGAATTCTGATTGGCTAGTCAGTCAGGTACAAATTTGAGCGCGCTCGATAAAATATCCATGACATCGGTGTTGGCAGCACTGAATTCCAGAATGGATTCCAAAATGGATTCCAGAAAGAGTTATCGTGCCAATGCCTGTTCCTGCCCGTTCATGTATCTTTCGCCAAAGAGCGGGCCAATTGTCTTGCCGCTTCTTCCTTGAGCGTGTCGTTAATTTCGCGCATGACGCTACTCAAATCCACGGGTTTTTCAACGCTTTCATAATGCCCCGTCAGCGGACTGTCCGGGCGCAGTTGGCCACTTTTGTAGAGCGACCAAATCTCTCTGCCATAGTCTGTGTTTAGCAATTCGGGTGCAAAACGACCGAAGTAAGCGGCTAGGTTTGCAACGTCACGCAACAGCATGCTGTTGGCGGAATTATTGGCGGCAGCATCGACGGCCTGTGGCAAATCGATAATGACCGGGCCGGTGCTGTCTACCAGCACGTTGTATTCAGACAAATCGCCATGGATGATGCCCGCACATAACATGCGCACCACTTGAGTAAGCAAGGTGCGATGATATTCACGTGCGACTTCGGCTGTCAACTCCAGATCGTTAAGCCTGGGCGCGGCGTTGCCGTCGTCGTCGGTCACCAACTCCATTAACAGTACGCCTTCATGGAAGTTGTATGGTTTTGGCACACGCACGCCGACAGCGGCAAGGCGGTACAGAGCATCCACTTCGGCGTTTTGCCAGGCTTCTTCCTCGGCTTTGCGCCCATAGCGCGTGTGTTTTTCCATCGCGCGTGCACGCCGGCTGTTTTTGACCTTGCGGCCTTCGGTGTAATCGGTGTTCTGGTGAAAATTGCGTTGATTCGCTTCTTTGTACACTTTGGCGCAACGAATATCGAGGCCGCAACGCACCACATAGACAGTGGCTTCTTTGCCACTCATCAGTTGGCGGATAACCTCGTCGATCAACCCATCTTCTACTAGCGACGCCAGCCTTTTGGGTGTTTTCATACGCGAAATCCGGTTTTGGATAAAAGTTCAAGAAAGCTGGTTTTAAACTTCGCGGATTCAAGCTTCATGATAAATAGCCGAAAATACCTGATTATACCGCCCAGGTACAATTTTATCCTTTTTCATTGCCTGATAGCCTCGTTGCTCAACAGATTCGCGGCAAAGGGTCGTCTTCCAGTTCATCTAAAATTCGTGTTCCGCCCAAAGGCGTGTGCAACACGACTTGTGCCCGCCCGGATTGCAGTTGGCCGATCAGTGCGGCATTTTCCCCGTTGGGCAACGCGCGCCAGATGGCGAGTGCCGCCGCAGCGTCATTCGGTGCCACCACAGCCACTACTCGGCCTTCACAAGCCAGATAGTATGGGTCATAACCCAGCATTTCGCATACTGACGTTACTTGGTCGCGCACAGGGATGCCTGACTGTTGCAAATCAGCGCGCAATCCCGACGCACGGCAAATTTCATGCACCACGGTAGCCAGTCCGCCGCGTGTGGGGTCGCGCATGAAACGCAGACCTGGCAAATCCGACAATGCTTGCGTCAGTGGCAGCACGCTGGCACAATCCGAGGCCAGATTCCCCTTAAGACCAAACTGTTCGCGCGCCAGCATCACCGCGATACCGTGGTCGCCCACCGGGCCGGAGACCAGTATGGCATCGCCTGCCCGGATGCATTGCATGCCCAGATCAAGACCAGGTGTGCGTACACCGATGCCGGCTGTCGCCAGATATAGTCCACCCCCCTCGCCACGCCGTAGCACTTTGGTATCGCCTGCTGCCACGACCACTCCGGCTTCCTTGGCTGCCTGTGCCAGACTGGCAACGATGCGATTAAGTTGCGCCAGCGGCAAGCCTTCCTCAATAAAGGCATTCAGCGACAAATAGCGTGGTGTTGCGCCGGAGACTGCCAGATCGTTGACAGTGCCATTGACGGCCAGACTGCCGATATCCCCGCCGGGGAATTCCAGTGGTTGCACGGTAAAGCCGTCGGTAGTAAACATCAGTTCGTGCGCATTCCATGGCAATCGCGCCGCGTCGGCGTTGACATCCAGCAGCGGATTACCCAGATGGCGGGCAAATACGCCCTCAATCAGCTCACGCATATAGCGCCCACCATTACCGTGCGCCAAGGTGATATATGTATCAGTCATGTCGGAATCCTGTTTCTATAATCTGACCAAAACTGATCCCGCCATCGTTGACAGGAACGCTTTGCGCCAGCTTTACTGGCAAGCCACTCGAAGTGAGTAAATGAACAACCAATTCAGTCAGACGGCGATTTTGGAATACCCCGCCAGCCAACCCGATACACTGGATTGAGCATGTCGTTTGTACTGCCTGTACCTGTGCCACTAGCGCCTGTGCGAGGCTGGTATGAAACAAATCCGCACGCTGACTTATGCTCAGCGTTGTATCTGTCAGCATGGCGATCAATGGTGCCCAGTCGGTGCGCCAGATCCCCTGTTTATCGCGGTTCAGGGGGAGGGCGATGGCATCACACGCATCACCGCGTGCTGCAGCTTCCAGCCACATCGGTCCTTGTCCTTCGAAGCTTGCCATGTTGGTCAGGCCGGTAAAAGCCGCTGCCGCGTCAAACAAGCGTCCAACTGCCGAAGTTTGTTGTGTATTGATGCGTTGTTGCCAGG
>JAJYGL010000036.1:0-3046 GCA_021790625.1 Pseudomonadota bacterium
GACAGCCTGGTTGGTACTGATTCACACACCACCATGATCAATGGCCTTGGCATCGTTGCCTGGGGCGTAGGCGGCATTGAAGCCGAAGCCGCCATGCTGGGGCAGCCAATATATTTTCTGACGCCCGACGTCGTCGGCGTGGAACTGACCGGTAAAATTCAGCCCGGCGTCACCGCGACAGACGTGGTACTGACGCTGACCGAGATGCTGCGCCGCGCCAAAGTGGTCGGCAAATTCGTCGAATTTTTCGGCGAAGGTGCCGTGGCCCTGTCATTACCGGATCGCGCCACCATCGCCAACATGGCACCAGAATATGGCGCCACCATGGGGTTTTTCCCGCCCGACGAAGCGACTTGCACCTATTACCTGTCAACCGGACGCTCGCAGGAACACGTCAATACCTTGCGGGCATATTATCAAGCGCAAGGTCTGTTTGGCCTGCCCAAGGCGGGAGACTGCGATTACTCAAGCACGTTACAACTCGATCTGTCCAGCGTCGTGCCATCGGTAGCCGGCCCACGCCGGCCACAAGACCGGATTGCCCTGACAGACGTCGCACGACAATTTACCGAACTGCTGGCGCGCCCTGTTGAACAAGGCGGCTGGAATAAACCGACATCTGCTCCGACAACGCCGGCGCTGCAACATGGCGACATTGTCATCGCCGCGATTACTTCCTGCACCAACACATCCAATCCAGGGGTCATGCTGGCCGCAGGACTGCTGGCCAAAAAAGCCGTGGCTCGCGGTCTCAAAGTGCCTGCGCATGTCAAAACCTCGCTGGCTCCGGGATCGCGCGTGGTCAGCGATTATCTGTCTGACGCCGGACTGATGAGCGCACTCGAAACATTGGGTTTCAATCTGGTCGGTTATGGCTGCACGACCTGTATCGGCAACTCCGGCCCCTTGCCTATCCATATCGAACAAAACATCCTCGAACACGATCTGGTGGCAGCCGCCGTCCTGTCCGGCAACCGCAACTTTGAAGCCCGCGTCCATCAGAACGTTAAGGCAAACTTTCTGATGAGTCCGCCACTCGTGGTGGCCTATGCACTGGCCGGCACCGTACGCATCGATCTGGCACACGACCCGCTCGGTCATGACACGGCCGGCCATCCGGTTTATCTGGCTGATCTATGGCCGGATGCCACGGAAATTGCCGCCGTCATGGCAACGGCCACCAACCCGGAAATCTATCGCACGCGTTACCACGACCTGACTGCAAACAATCCGCTATGGGCAGAAGTCCCCGCGCCCACGGGGCAACTCTATCAATGGGATGCACGGTCTACCTACATTCGCCAACCACCCTTTTTCCATGACACCGCGCCAGCCATTGGTGATATCCGCCATGCCCGGGCGCTGGCCATTTTTGGCGATTCTGTCACTACCGACCACATCAGCCCGGCCGGCTCGATTCGGGCAGATTCTCCCGCCGGCCTGTATCTACAGGCCCACGGCGTCACCAAAGCCGATTTCAACAGCTATGGTGCGCGGCGCGGCAACCACGAAGTCATGCTGCGCGGCACCTTTGCCAATGTGCGCATCAAAAACCGCATGGTACCCGGCAGCGAAGGTGGGGTCACCTATCATCAACCCGATGCAACCGCCATGCCAATTTACGACGCCGCCATGCGCTACCAAACAACCCATACCCCTCTTTTCATCTTCGCCGGAGAAGAATATGGCACCGGGTCTTCCCGTGACTGGGCAGCCAAAGGTACCCGCCTGCTGGGAGTCAAAGCCGTGATTGCCAAAAGTTTCGAGCGCATTCATCGCGCCAATCTGGCTGGCATGGGTATTTTGCCGTGCCAATTCAAAGCAGGCACGGATGCAAACAGCCTGCAACTCGACGGCAGCGAACAGTTCGATCTGTTTGGTTTTGAGCAAGATATCCAGCCACAGCAGGACGTGGTACTGGTCATCAACCGCGCCGATGGCAGCAGCCAGCATGTGCCGCTGACACTACGCATCGACACGCCGATTGAAGTTGAATACTACCGCCATGGCGGCATTTTGCCCTATGTCTTGCAACAACTGCTGACAGCAAACTAAAGGATAAACTGCACCCATGTCCGATCTGAACGATCCGCGCGTTTTTTTTGCCGCCGAACGCACCTTGCTGGCGTGGAACCGTACCAGCCTGACCCTGATGGGATTTGGCTTCGTGGTCGAGCGCTTTGCCCTGTTCATGCGTATGCTCATGCCACAGGGTCTGCAACACGCCGGGTTGCATCACGGGTCTTCGTTCTGGATAGGCATCAGTTTTATTCTATTGGGCGTTGTTACCGCCATCCTCGCCATTCTGCAATATCGGCGCATGCTACTTACTTTCAAACCGGTGGAAATCCCGCAAGGTTACTGGGTCAATCTGGCCGTTTTCGCCACCTTCATGCTGGCAGCACTCGGTGTGCTGCTGGCCACTTATCTCATCACAGATTTATAAAACAACGCTCGTCATGACACGTAAAATACTGGTTACCTCCGCCCTGCCGTACGCCAACGGCGCCATCCATCTTGGCCATCTGATTGAACACATACAAACTGACATCTGGGTACGCTTCCAAAACCTGTGCGGCCACGAATGCTACTACGTCTGCGCAGACGACACCCATGGCACGCCCATCATGCTCCGCGCACAAAATGAAGGCATCAGCCCGGAAGCCCTGATTGCCCGCGTTCATAACGAACATCTGCGCGACTTTACCGGCTTTCATGTTCACTACGACAGTTATCACTCCACCCATTCGGAAGAAAACCGCGAATTTTCCGCATTGGTATATCGCAAACTACGTGATGCAGGACTCATTGAACGCAAAACCATCGAGCAATATTACGACGAAAGCCAACAACTGTTCCTGCCCGACCGTTTCATCAAAGGACAATGCCCCCGTTGCGGTGCTGCCGATCAATACGGCGACAACTGCGAAGTCTGCGGCGCCACCTATTCGCCGACCGACCTCATCAACCCCATTTCGGCGCTCTCCGGCACCAAACCCGTCCGCCGCCATTCAGAACATTATTTTTTCCGTCTCGGTGAGTGCGG
>JAJYGL010000036.1:3512-5246 GCA_021790625.1 Pseudomonadota bacterium
CTGCGCTATTATTTTGCCAGCAAACTCAACGGCAGCATGGAAGACATCGACCTCAATCTGGATGATTTTGTCGCCCGCGTCAACAGCGACCTGGTCGGGAAATTCGTCAACATCGCCAGCCGTACCGCGGGTTTCATCCAGCAACGCTTCAATGGCAAACTGAGCGCATCCTTGCCAGACACACCTTTGCTCACCGACATGCAGCAGGCTGCCGACAGCATTGCCAACGCCTACCAACAATTGGATTATAGCCGCGCCATTCGCGACATCATGCACCTGGCTGATCGCGCCAACCAATATGTCAACGACCACAAACCCTGGGAAATCGCCAAACAGGCAGGAAAAGACGCCGAATTACACGAAATCTGCAGTGTGAGCCTCAACCTGTTCCGCCTGCTCACCCTGTACCTCAAACCCGTCTTGCCACAACTGGCCATGGACGCAGAACAATTCCTGTCCATCGCGCCTTTGCGCTGGCAGGACGCGCAAACACTGCTCAGCGCGCACCATATCTCCCCTTACCAGCATCTGATGACACGGGTAGACAGCAAACTGGTTGCCAACATGCTGGCGGCCAATGCCACGCAATCCGCTGCCACACCGACCGCCAACACCACAACAAATGCAACACCGGTTGACACGACACCCAAAGCCATCCCACCCAAAGCTACCGCACCGACAACCATGACAAACGATATGACCGCTTCAACAACCATTTCCATCGATGACTTCACCAAAATCGACCTGCGCATCGCACGCATCGTGAATGCAGAACACGTCGAAGGCGCAGAAAAGCTGTTACGGCTATCGCTCGACATTGGTGAGGCCAACCCCCGGCAGGTTTTTGCCGGCATCAAATCCGCCTACGATCCCGCCAGCCTGATTGGCCGCCTCACCGTCATGGTTGCCAACCTCGCCCCACGAAAAATGAAGTTTGGCCTGTCCGAAGGCATGGTACTGGCCGCTTCCGGCGATGCGCCAGGGCTATTCCTGCTCTCTCCCGACAGCGGCGCCCAACCCGGCATGCGCGTCAAATAACATCACCCAACCATCCAAAACATGTTTGAAGAAAAACTCATCGCCATACTGTCCCGCTTCAACCACCTGCTGCACATAGCACTGGCCATGGCGTTACTCATTGCCAGCGCCATGGTCATCTGGGAATTTGGCGCGGAAGTCAGCATCGCCATCCTGCACAACCACATGGTCAGGGGTTTTCTGCAATCACTAGGCACATTGTTTCTGGTCTGGACACTGTCCAGCTTGATTTCGGCCGAGATCAGTTACCTGCAGGATGGCGTATTACAAGTCAGGCTGTTCATCGAAGTCGCCATCATCACCCTGCTACGCCAGATCATCACCAAACCAGTCATGCTTGCCACCGGAAAACAAAACCCGGATGACGTTTTCGACCCAACACAATATGGATTGATTCTGGTTGCACTATTGGTAGTCGGCATTTTGCACTGGCTGGTAGGGTCAGCAAGCATTTCCAGCAGCAACAAAAAATTGCAACGTTGACATTAACAGGCTTTCCTGACTCGGTCGCCAATTAAAATCAACGCCTAACGTGAAAAAACTTATGTTCGGGACGTAATCATACCCGACCAATAAAGGTCATGAAATTGAAAGTATCGGGCTCAGCTGATTGTGGCGGCACAGCGCGATACAGTTCGTGACCCCTGCGCGCAGAAAGGCTACCAGAGATTATTTACTGAGGAATAACCCAGATGA